>JAQTVX010000137.1 GCA_028706585.1 Candidatus Krumholzibacteriia bacterium
TGCCTCATGTAAACGCCGGTCACGACCCAGCTCGTGAGATTGGGAAGCATTCCCGCAAAAAACCACAGGGCTAGCAGCAGTCGCGTCCAGCCGGTCAGGGCGGCCGCCGCTATCAGCACAGTGAGAAGGGCAAAGGCTGCGTTTGCAGGCAACACAATGAATAGGACCGCGCCGACGCACGCGGCGATGATGCCCATCCAGAAGCGGAGGGCGGGTGAGGCGCCCGGCGCGAGCCTGCCGCGCGCGATCAGGTACACGAGGGGAATCGGGATCAGCACCCGGTTGATCCCCCGCAAGAAGATCGGTCCGTATTCGGCGTAGCGCTTGAGGATGACGAGCGCGGCGCTGATGACGCCGCCTTGCCCCGTCTTTTCCTGTGTCGTCACTATTGGTATCAAGAGCCACAGGCCCACGAAGAAGATGATGGTGACGATCCTCGCCGCTAGCCCTTCGCGGCCACGATCATCGCGGGATAGATGCCGCCAGCCGACGACGACTAGGGTGAGCCCCAGCACGGGGAGGAGGAAAGCGCTCACGGGATGGTTGAAAACGGCGAGAACCGCGAAGACGCCTCCCGCTATCACGCCAAATCCGAACCGTCCGCGTGGGAGCGCGCACAGAAAAAGATACATGGATGCCGCTACAAGGAGAAGCTCCAGTGGAAACTGAAAGCCCTGGATCGGCGTGTACAGAAAGTGCAGGGTGAAGTAGAAGCACGCGAAGTAGAAGAGTATCGACAGAAACGCCGCGCGCCTGCTCTCGAAGAGGCGCCTGCCGATGGCGTACATCAGCACGATCGCGCCGACGAAACATACGGCGCTCGCGAGCTGGTAGGCGAGAGGGGCGTTTCCCGCCACGCCGTAGATGGCGCGCAGGATGAGCCAGTTCACAGGGCGGAAGGTCTGCACGTGGCCGATGAAATCCGTATCGAAGGGCTTGAAAATGCCCTCGCGCATCCAGTCCAGGTATCGGCCGTCCTCGTTCCTGAAATACGCTCCGAAGCCCAGGATCGGAAATACGGATGCGAGGACGAAGACGAAAAACGAGACTGGATCCCATCTCCGACGCACCGCAGTTCCATCATCGTGGCCTTCCGTCATTTCGCGCCCCCGGGAAACTCTTTCTTGAGAACGGACATCACCCGCACGTCGTATCGCTTGCCGTCCACGACCACTGCCTCGCGCTTGATTCCCTCGGTGGCGAACCCGCAGCTCTCGTAGAGCGCGATCGCGCGGCTGTTGCGATTGAACACCTCGAGATAAATACGGTTCAGTCCAAGATCCTTGAAGGCACGGTTCAGGAGCAGCGTGGTTGCCTCGTGAGCGTAGCCCTTTCCGAGATATCTTCTGTTGCCGATCATTATCCGCCCGATCTCGCATTGCCTGTTGATGTGATCGATGTGGTAGATCGCAATCGCGCCGATGGGCGTCCGCGTCCTGGCGTCCTCGATCATGAACATCATGTCGGAATCATCTTTCAGGTAACGGTTGTACCATTCCTGCTGCTGTTCCATGACGATCGGTTCCTGGTGAAAGAACGCCTGCCGGTTTTCCTTTCTGTTGCGCCATTCGCGGAGCGTTTCGAGGTCGCTCGCTTCGATGCCGCGCAGGGCGACCTTCTTTCCGAGAAGCCTGGATTCGTCGATTACCGGCGGGCGGGCGAAGAAAGCGCCGACCGTGCCGATAACCTTGTTCATCTCCTCCTCGGTGATGCCGGGGAAGCAGGGCAGACTGATGATGCGTTTCCACACCTCTTCGGCGACCGGCAGCTTCACCCGTTGGGAACGATAGTAAGGATGGAGATGAATGGGGTAGTAGTGCACCCCCGGCGCGATATCGTTGTCCTTGAGGAACTTGATCAGATCGTCGCGCTTGTCGACCTTCAGATGGTAGATGTGCCACGACGATTTGCATCCCTTGCGCTCGACGGGGACTTTCACGCCCTTTATGTTCTTGAACGCGCGGTTGTAAATGCCGGCGACCTCGCGGCGTCTAGCGTTGAGAGCGTCGAGGCGAGCGAGCTGCACGATGCCTATCGCCGCCGGGATGTCGTTCAGATGGGCCTTGAAGCCCAGGCGGTTCACGTGATAGAACCACGCGTAGACCTTCTCGTCGACCGTGCGATTCCACGTCGACTTTGAGATTCCCAGCCACCGCATCTCGCGCAGCCACTTGTCCCACTCGTCGTTGTTGGTCGTGACCATTCCGCCCTCGCCGCACGCCACGTTCTTTACCGCGTGAAAGCTGAAGCACGTGAGCTCCGAGATGGAGCCGATCTTCTTTCCCTTGTACTGGGCGCCGCATGCGTGTGCCGCATCCTCGACGATCGCGATGCGCTTGCCCTTTGCGAGCTCCCTGAGCCCGTCCATGTCGCACGGGTGACCTGCGTAGTGGACGGGTAGAATCGCCCTGGTTCTCTTGGTGATCTTCCTGGCCACGTCCTCGACGTCGATGCAGAGGTTGTCCTCGTAGACGTCGGCGAAGACCGGCTTGGCGCCGTTGTACACGACGGCGTGCGCCGTCGAAACGAAGGTAATCGGCGGAACGATCACCTCATCGCCGCGTTTCAGGTCGAGGAGAGCCAGGGCCAGATGCAGGGCCGCGGTCCCCGAATTGAGGCCGACGGCGTGCTTCACCCCGATGTACTTCGCGAACTTCTCTTCGAATTCGGCCGTCTTGGGACCAAGCCCCCACCAGCCGGATTTCAGAACTTCGGTAACCGCCTCAATCTCCTCGTTCGATATCGAAGGACGAAACAGAGGGATCATATCGATTCTCCTTGCAGATGTCGTTGGACTCGCGCCAATCAGTGCGCGCTCTCGAGCGCATTCCGCACGCGAGCGCATTCCGTTATTCCTTCCAGGAGAGCTTCATCCATATTCATGTACATGAACCGGCCCTGGCGCCCTATTGTACTGCAATTCCCGATTCGGGACAGCGATTCCATCGTCCGCGCAAGATGCCGCTCCGTGTCGAGCTCGAACAGCGGATACACGTTCGGCAGCTTCGTTACAAAATAGCCTTCTATCTCTTCCTCCCTGATGAGATCGAGCTCCTGGAGGTCGCTCACGCACTGCTTGACCAACTCCTCGGGCGGACGATTCCAACCGTCGTCTCCTTCGAAGCAGGTCACTTCGATGCTGAGGCTCGTTTTCCCCTCGGGTGCGAAATGCGGCGATCCCAGATTCGGGTACTCGTTGATACGGTTGAAAAGGGTCTTGCCGTCGCTGTAGTACACCCATTGCGCCTCATAGACCCGCGGGCGCGCGAGCATCAAGTTGATGAACAGGATCGCGCGGTAGCGGAGCTCGTTGGAGGCGGCGAGCGTCTCGCGTGGCAGAAGGGGGTTGAACGAGCGAACCAGCCGTGGGAGGCTCATTGTGGAGATCAGATAATCGCATTCGATGATCTTCTCGGCGCCGCTTCCATCCCGAACGCTCACGGATGCGACGCGGTTGTCAGGCGTGAGATTGATTCTCTCGACGTCATGAGCGAGGAGGAACGTTCCTCCGTTCCGCTCGACGACGTCTTTGATCTTCTCAGCCATCACCTTGGCGCCTCTTTGGCCGTAGTAGAATATCTGCGGCTGCTGCGAGTACTCGCTCTTTCCCTCGGTCGACAGTCCTACGAGACGGCGGGTCGCCTTCTTGGCGATGTCCCATAGGCTCACCGTCGTAACTCGGCGCAGGAGCTGCGAAGAGCTCAGCCGGGAGCATGATACGCCCCAGACCTTCTTGGCATAGGGGCCGAAGTAAATGTTGTACAGGGCGCCGCCGAAGTGCGATTTGATCCATCCCTCGAACGACTCCTCGTCCATTTTGTGGCCGAGGCGTCGGCGTATGCGCGTCTTGGAGAAATCGAGGAAGCATCTGATCATCTGGTCCCAGTCGAGGGCGCGGAACATGTCGTTGAATCGGAGGGGGTAGTTGACGTAGCGCTCGTTGAAGAAGATCGCGGTCCTTTTCTTCACCGGAATCAGCTCGTCCCCGAGCAGACTGCGCATGCGATCGACGATCGCCTCGTTCCCTTTCTGCGACGGGAAAAGACCGTGAATGCCGAGGTCGAAGATATAGCCGTCTCTCTCGATGCTCCCCGCCATTCCTCCGACGCGGGGCATGCGCTCGATCACGATCGGCGGAATTCCATTTTCGCTCAATTCCCACGCTGCGCCGAGCCCGGTCAAGCCGGCACCCACGATGACCACACGTTTGTTGTCCATATGTTTATGATTGTAGCAGCAAGAATGGATGGATGGCAAGGCAAGAACGCACGCCGCCGAGGCGCTCTGAGCGCCTCGATTGACGGCGTTCTACGAGTAGAAAGACGGGTTGTGCTGGTCCTTCGACGCGATCGATCGCTGTGGCGAGGACATTGCGGAATGGCATGTGGCGAAACGGGGCGACCGTTTGGCGGCGCTGGAGCCGACTAGGCAGGTGATCCGAGTTCACTGCCGGAATTACGCGACAAGGATCGCGCTAGGGTTTGGGCTCCGTGACGACCGGGATCCGCAGTACTGTGCAAATCAGTTTCTGGGCGAGCTGTGGTGGCTTGGGATTACATCTGCGCCTTCTAGATCGGGTAGCCGCAGTGGCTCCGGGAAGAGTGCCTCTACCTGCATGACCTCGAGTCATTGGAGGAAGCGTGAGTGACCATCGGGGGGCATTCGAAGATACAACGAGCATTGGATCTTGGAGGGGTTCGGGTATCGATCTTCCAGCGAGATCCGGCAGTCGTTCGCTCGGGTGGCCGCGTGATTAAGAGTTCTTTGTGTCCAAGAAATCGGGTGCGATACACAGGATCACAAGAAACGGCTTTACGAAGGACCGAGGATCATGCTAAAATGATTCTCTAAGTGGCTCATGCGGCATGACATATCAAGGCGCTGGCTGTTGCTAATGAGTTTCAGGCAATGTGTGCGAACGACAGGATAGAAAGAACCAAGACATTCTTTGATACTAATAGCCGAGTTGTGCAATACGCGCTGGGTACTCTGGCGGCTTTTCTAATAGCATCTGGCCTGACATACCTCTTTGATCCTCTACATATCCAGAAGCTCTTTCGTTCATATAATGTGCTGGCTACGGGTGCTAATTCGAGTTGGCTGCTATATATGTCTCAGCACTATACACTTTTGTTTTTTTGGATTCCGACAGCAATAATCATTTTTGGCGCCATTGCAGTATGCCGCAGATTCTGGGCTTACTCGAACGAATCTCTTGTTGCGGCGATAATGATCGGTTTTCTGGTACGAGCCTATTTGAGTGTATTTCTCTGTGGGTCCGGAGATACCGTCACAATTACCAAGGCAGCTGAATTGCTGTCAAGTGGCTCGGATTTTTACAATGGCAAGTATTCATATCCGCCATTGTATATCATGATTATCGCATGGCCTGTTCATGCAATTGAACAGCTTGGACTTCGACCTGAAATCGTGCACAAAGCGCTCAACCTAGGTGCAGACCTCGCTCTCGGTATATGGTTGGCTCGGCGGATGATTCGAGAGAATACGGCTATCAGTTGGATATGGGTTGCCGCCTACCTGCTTAACCCTGTGGCCATATATAACGCGGGATATCACGGAAACTTGGAATCGGTGACTCTGCTTATTTGCTTCGCAGGTTTTGTCTTCTTGCAGAGAGAGGGACTCCGCTGCTTGATCCTTGGAACATTGATGTTGGGTATCGCCACTGCCATGAAGCATTGGCCGGCAATTCTATTGCCAAGCGTGCTGTTTCGGCATCCCATCCGCAGGACACCGATTATCCTGCTGTGTTTTTTCGCTCCAACTATGATTTCGGTTTTTGGTTACGGGCTCATAATCGGCAATTATGGTTTCTTGAGGCAAATTGTTGGTTACAAAGGTATCGTGGGTCTTGATGGAATCAGCAAAGTCGCCTTGGTCATTGCATCGGCGTTTGGTGGCAGCACTGAGAAGGTTGCCAATTTTTTCGCCGTGTCAAAGCTGTCGAATTTGGCGCTAGTATTTGGTCTATTAACGGTTGCGTGGCAGACACGCAGAAAGAGTCTATCTTTTGCATGGGCAGCTTCCTGCGTGACATTCTATGCGCTCGCACCCAATCTTGCCCGCCAATACCTGCTCTGGGTGATCCCATGGGCCATTGCCGCCCGAATGCGCTTCTGCGGCATTTATACTGTCGTTATCTCCTTGTATTTGGTTTTGCAGCCTAGATTCCCGAACCGACCTGAGCTTTTCAACTTTGGTGGCATTCTCGCCGTCAGTGTATGGCTTTGCTGTGTTCTGTGGTTCATTCATTTT
>JAQTVX010000138.1 GCA_028706585.1 Candidatus Krumholzibacteriia bacterium
TCTCGCCCTCGCGGCGCAGCTTCGTCGCCTACCGGGTTGGGAATCACTTCGCCCTGGCGCTCGCCGATCCCGTCGGACCCGAAGAGGAGATCGAAGGCATCGTATCGCTCTATGCGGAATTCTGCCGCGAGAACGACTGGGGCGTGGGATTCCATCAGACGCTTCCCGATTTTCTGGGCGTCTACGAGAAGCTTGGCTTCAGAAAGATCAAGGTCGGGGACGAGGCGGTCGTGGACCTCGCACGGTTCTCGCTCGATGGCAAGGACAGGAAGGCATTCAGACATATTGTCAACAAGCTGGAGGAGAATGGAGTCGGATATCAATGGCACGAGCCGCCGCTGTCCGACGAGGTTGTCGAGCAGGCCAAACAGGTGTCGGACGCATGGCTCCGGATCGCGGGACGCAAGGAGCGGCGGTTCACGCTCGGAGCTTTCGACCCCGTGTACATCCGGTCGACCCCGCTCGCCGCAGCGGTCGACGCGACCGGGAAGATGCTCGCGTTCACTAACCGGATCCCGTCGTACCGGGCCGGAGAGGCCACGATCGATCTCATGCGCCACCGCCCCGATTCCCCGGTGGGCGTCATGGACTATCTTTTCGTAAAGCTGTTTCTTCAGCTCAGGGAGAAAGGGTTCGCGAGATTCAGCCTGGGCCTGGCGCCGATGTCCGGATTCCGGGAGAACGAGAACGCATCCGTCGAGGAAAAGGCGATCCACTCCTTCTTCCAGCACCTGAACTTTCTCTTCAGCTACCGTGGGCTCAAGCGCTACAAGGCCAAATTCGCCGACTCTTGGGAGCCGCGCTACTCGATATACCGGGCACCCCTCGATCTCGCGAGAATGGCGTTGGCCCTGAGCGCGGTGTCTGGAATGAAGCGTGCCAAGGCAGGCGAGCTCGAATCGCCGGAAGAGGAAGATGACATCCTGGGAGAAGCGACCGCCGAACATCTGTGACGGGCGCCTCGGAAGCAACGATGACTGAAATGCGGAAGTGGAGCTGCGGAAACGTCGCGAGGCAAGTCCTCGGCTACGTCATCGCAGCGGCCTGTCTCGTCTGGGTCTTTCACGACGTTCATGGCGATGAGCTGCTCGCCCAGGCGCGGAGCATCCGCTGGGAATGGGCCGCCGTGGCGATCGTGCTCGACTTTTTGAGCTACGTGTGCCAGGGAGTGCGGTGGCGGTTCCTGCTCATGCCCGCTGGCGGCATATCCCTGGTGCGCGCGACGAAGGCGATCTACGCAGGTCTCTTCACCAACGAGATTGTGCCGCTGCGCGTCGGCGAGCTGGTGCGGGCCTATATCGTGTCGCGCTGGCGCGCGATCGCATTTGTGGACGTCCTTCCATCCATCGCCGTCGAGCGCTTCTTTGACGGGATCTGGCTTGCCGTGGGGATCGGTCTGACGGCCATCTTCGTCAGCCTGCCCGAAAATCTCGTCAGGGCCGCCGACGTGTTCGGCGTCGTCGTGCTTCTCGCGGCGGCGCTATTCGTCGCGCTCGTCATCCGAAAGAAACGAGCGTCGGCGAGCCCGACACCGGGGAGGAAAAGGCTCTGGAAGCCGCTGCGGTTATTGGCGGCGCTCCTCGACCGGCTCGCGCGGGGAATCGGGGAGATCGGGACGTCGAGATGCTTCTACTATTCCCTGTTCTCGTCTCCGCTCATCTTCGTCTGCCAAATTCTCGCGTTCTGGTGCGTCATGGAGGCATGCGGCCTGGGCCTGCCGCTGTGGACGGGGGCGGCGGTCTTCATGATCCTGTACTTCGGAACCGCCATCCCGAACACGCCATCGAACATCGGCACCTACCAGTTCTTCACCGTTCTCGGCCTATCGCTTTTCGGCGTCGACAAAACGACGGCTGCGGGTTTCTCTGTAGCGGTGTTCGTCATCCTGACCGTGCCCTTGTGGATTATTGGAATCGCCGCAATTGCCGGGACGGGGCTGCGGCTCAAGGACATCAGGAGCGGGATCGGGGCGTGGTAGAGGTCGAATTCGCTCGCCCGCGGCTGCGTGGGCCGCGCGGAATGCTCACATATCCCACTTGAAACGGTAGCGGCAGCAGGAACCGCCTTTGGCGCGGCATTCCTCCTCGACCGCTTCGACGTTTCGCGCGCCGCACATCCGGAGCGCTTCCTTGTGATATCCGATAACGGTGAGGCAATCGGAAGCGGAGAAGGTTTTGGCGTCATGGGTCGTCATAACGCCGGAGGTTGGGCCGGTCTGCTCGTATTCGCGGCGCCCGGTATCGTAATAGAATTTGTACATGACATCGAGCTTCTTCATGAATGCCTGTGGATCGCCGGGCGTGAGAAACGAGCTGTGCATTTTCGTAAGGCTCTGCCGAGCCGACTTCGCGCCGATATCCTCAAAGACCTTTTCCTTGCCTCCCCCTAGCACATTGACGATGGTTCGATCGATGCGTTCGCCGAGCTCGAACGGATACCATTTGGCCGCCAGGATCAGGTCGCCGATGGTTTCCCGATCTGCCTGCGGCAAGTTGTCGAGCACTTTCTGCCATGCGTCCTGCCCGAAGGTGTCTTCTACGAACTTCTTGCGATTCTGGATCACGAGTCCTCTGAGTTCCATCGCGAAACACCTTTCTCGAGCCGAAAGGTCATAGAACCGTAATTTCCTCATCCTCGAGTACGATCTCCCGAGTTGTCGATGTGACCGCGAGACCCCCGAATTGCACGGATATATTGCCGTCCTCGTTCTCGCCGACCTCTACGACGACGCGCGACAAGCGTTCGAGGTCCCGTCCCTGTTCCATGATCATGAGGCCCGGCGAAACACTGCCATGGCCGATGAGGTATGCGGCGATGCTCGCGGCCCCGGCGCCTGAGGCGTCGTCTTCCCACATTCCCATCGCGGGCGAAAAATGGCGCGAGTAAGTGACGCAGCCCTCGCTCACTGGCTCGAGCGTGAAAACGTCCGTCGTGAGCACGCCGAGCTTATCGTTCAGCAGGCGTAACCTGATGAGGTCCGGGTTCATGGCAGAGACAGTCTCCCGTCTCTGAACGGGAACGATGAGCTGCGATATGCCGCTGAATATGATCTGAACGGGAAGACCGGTCACGCGGATCTCACTTTCCGGAATGCCCAGAATCCTGGCGATCTCTCCGCTGGGGACGCTCGCCTGTCTGAACTCATTCGTTATCCGGTGGATCATGATGCGTTCGAGCGCTCCGATCGTCCGTCCGTCGATAATGAGGGGGACCGTGCCCGCCTCGGGGCGCCACGCCGAGGACTCGGATTTCATATCGAGGTGGAAATCGACCGGGACGATGCCGGCGTTCGTTTCGAGGAGCATCCGTGTCGTTCCATGATCGAGCCTGACCAGGCCCTCTTCCGCCAAAGCGAAGCATGTGGCGAGCATCGCATGGCCGCTGAAGTTGTACTCGAAGTCCGGCGTGAAGAACCGCACGCGATGCGCCGCCTCCGGCGCGTCGGGAGGGCTCACGAATGTGGATTCCAGCGTGTTGAGCTCGGAGGCGATTCGCTGCATAACTTCCACCGAGATGCCTTCAGCGTGCAATATAACGCCGGCGGGGTTGCCGCAAAACGGCCGAGTCGTGAATGCATCAACCTGTTTCATAAGGAGCTTCGCCATGGATCACCTCATGGTCAAGTCGATGGTGCAAAATCCAATATCGCGGCGCAAAACGGCACATAATGGGGTATGATTGCTCATTGTCTCTTTGCCGCGCAACTGCGTGCTAGTTAGTATGTTAGCCTCTCCGCCCCGGTGTCGATGCATCTGCTGAGCCGCTTTCTGTTCTTTCGGTGCATAACGAGTACCGAAGAGAGGGGGATGGAAGAGGCTCACCATTCGCGCGGAGACTCAGGCGCTAGGCCGGATAGGCCTATTTGGAATGATTGGAAATCGGATTGCCATGGTGCGGGCAATTCTCCGGGTCGAGCCAATGAAAAACGGCAGAATTATACCTTAAAGATCGGCTATGTCAAACTCGGAGCTTGACAGCAAAATCCCCGATGGGATACAATTCATCCTAAACACTTTTGTGCCGCTAGGGGAAGCGGGAAATTCTCGGGGGCATTTATGCAAAGGAGGTTTGTATGCGCTGAGTCACCGGCGTTAGCCGGTTGTATGCCCATTTCGCTGAATTGAGTAGCGAATGATCCCATCAAATTACGCCAAAGGAGATACCTATGCACCGCTCTCTTCGCTGTGTAATAGTTGCTGGGATGGTGGCCGCCGGATTACTGGCAGCTTGCTCCCAGAACCCCACTTCACCAACCGAACAATCCCTCACACAAGCTCCCCTGCTCGCGAAGATTCCCGGGGGTGAGTATGTTCCGAACGGCTATATCGTAGTATTCAAGGATGACGTCACGGATGTAGCGGACAACGTCTCCGACATCGCGACCAATCATGGATTCAGGCCGGACCATCAGTTCAAGTCGGCGATCAAGGGATTTTCCGGCCAGCTTACTGCGGATCAGCTCACCGCTCTGCGGAACGATCCGCGAGTAAAATATATTGAACAGGATGCTGTGGTCCATATGTCCACCACGCAGACGGGAGCCACATGGGGCATTGATCGCATCGATCAGACGGCTCTGCCGCTGAGCGGCACCTACACGTACAACTACACTGGCTCCGGTGTTAAGGCGTACATCATCGACACAGGCATCCTGTACACGCATACCGACTTCGGCGGCCGTGCGATCTATGGTGTGGATGAGATCTCCTCGAGCAACGGTGGCGTGGACCAGAACGGCCATGGCACGCACGTGTCCGGCACAGTGGGCGGCACGACCTACGGCGTCGCCAAGGGCGTCACGCTGGTCGCGGTGCGCGTGCTTGACGCCAGCGGCTCGGGCACGACCTCCGGCGTGGTCGCAGGCATAGACTGGGTCACCTCCAACCACGCTTCCGGTGAGCTCGCCGTCGCCAACATGTCCCTGGGTGGCGCGGCCTCGACGACGCTCGACAACGCAGTGATCGCCGCGATCAACGACGGCGTCACGTTCTGCGTCGCCGCGGGCAACAACGGCGCCCTCGCCTCCAACTACTCGCCGGCGCGTGTCGCGGCGGCGATCACGGTGGGAGCCACGAGCAGCACCGACGTGTTCGCGTCGTGGTCGAACTACGGCTCCGCCGTGGACGTCAACGCCCCCGGTGTGAGCATCAAGTCGGACTACTATACATCGACGACCGCGACGGCGACGATGTCGGGAACCTCGATGGCATCGCCGCACGTCACTGGCGTTGCGGCACTGTACCTCGCGCAGTTCCCGACGGCGACGCCGGCAACGATCCACGCGGCGATCGTGGCGGCTGCCACTCCGAACGTGATCACGAGCATCAAGACCGGTACGCCCAACCTGCTGCTCTATTCGCTCTTCGGCACGCCCACGGTCCCCTCGGCTCCGACGCTGAGCTCGCCGACGAACGGCGCGACGGCGGTTTCGACCAGCCCGACCTTGAGCTGGGCGGCTTCCAGCGGCGCCACGTCGTATAGGTACCAGGTTTCGACGAGCTCGGACTTCTCGGTGACCCTATATGACGCCAGCACCAGCAGCACGTCGGTGGCTCTGTCGGTCCTGGCCGCCAGCACGACCTACTACTGGCGCGTGAACGCGACGAACACGGCCGGCACGAGCGATTGGTCGAGCGTCTATAGCTTCACGACGGCCTCGAGCTCGGGCTCCGCTCCGTCGGCCCCGACGCTCATCTCGCCGACAAACGGCGCGACGAGCGTTTCGAGAACGCCTACTCTCTCGTGGGCTGCCTCGACGGGCGCGACGTCGTACAGCTACCAGGTTTCGACGAGCTCGTCGTTCTCGACCATTGCACGCAGCGGCACCACGACCAGCACGTCGGTTACCATTTCGTCGTCGTTGAGCAAGAACACGACCTACTATTGGCGCGTGAACGCGACCAATACGTACGGCACGAGCGCCTGGTCCTCTGTCTGGAACTTCAAGACGAGAAACAGGTAGCGATGCGCTGATTTCGGAAGCATCGTTCGCTCGAACAAGCACGGAGGGCGTCCCGAAATCGGGACGCCTTCCTGCTGTATCACGGTTTGAAGGAAGTTCAAGAAGCAGGAAATCCCGGGGCGCTGTGCGGTCCAGCATGTAGTCGCCGGGACCTCGGACGGCCCCGGAAGGAGAGCGCGTGTCCCATAAACGTAGGCCCGAGCGAAGTCCGGCTACGATGAGGCAGAGACGATGGC
>JAQTVX010000139.1 GCA_028706585.1 Candidatus Krumholzibacteriia bacterium
CTCGTATGCTCTCAAGATCACGCACGTGAACCCCCTCAGGCACAATTTGTTCTTCGAGCGATTTCTCAACCCCGAACGCGAGCATCTCCCAGACTTCGACATAGATTTCGGCACGGACGACCGCGAGGAGGTGCTCCGGTACATTTTCAGACGCTACGGCGCCGAGCGCGTCGCGATGATCGGCACCTACTCGACGCTCAAGGCGCGCGCGGCGATCCGCGAGATCGCAAAGGCGCTCGGCATTCCCGAGGGAGAGGTGGATCCATTCATCAAGCGACTGCCGTACTTCGCGTCGGTCGATCAGCTCGAGGAGGAGTGCGCGATCTCGCCGGCCTCGGCCGACATCCCTTTCGACCGCGAGCCGCTGCGCACGATTCTCAGGCTCGCCGTGCGCATCGGGGAGTTCCCACGCCACATGGCGACGCACCCGTGCGGGCTCGTCATATGCCCCGAGCCCATCACGAACTTCATCCCGCTCCAGCGCGGGGACAAAGGCTACGAGATCACGCAGTGGTCGATGCACGAGGTCGAGGCGGCGGGGCTCCTGAAGGTCGATATCATCGGACAGAAGGGGCTCGCCGTCATCGCCGAGGCGGCCGCGATCGCCGCGGAGAACGAAGGGCGCCCGCTCCATCCAGAGCGGATCGATTACCTCGGCGACCGGGCGACGCGCGAGGCGCTGCGCGCGGGGCGCACGGAAGGGTGCTTCTACATCGAGTCGCCCGCGATGGTCCAGCTCATCAGGCAGGCGCGCTGCGACGACTTCGAGGTTCTCACGGCGCTGTCGTCGATCATACGCCCGGGCGTTTCGAGCTACGGCGGGAAGCGCCAGTATCTCCACCGGCACCTCGGGCTCGAGCCGGTGACGCTCGTCCATCCCGCGCTCGCTCCGGTGCTCGCCGACACGTGCGGCTGCCTCATATACCAGGAGCAGGTGATACGCATCGCCGTCGCGGTGGCCGGGATGAGCTACGGGGAGGCGGACGGTCTGCGCCGATGCATGGCGTACAAGAACATCGACGGCGAGACAATGGCGAGCTACCGCTCGTCATTCATGCGCGGGGCGCTCGCGCGGGGAATCGGCGAGGAGACGGCGGGAGAGATATTCCGGCAGGTAGCGTCGTTCGCGGGCTACGCCTTCTGCAAGGCGCACTCGGCCTCTTTCGCGCTGGAGTCTTTCGAGAGCGTCTACTGGAAGACGCACTACCCGGCCGAGTTCATGGCGGCGGTGCTCTCGAACGGCGGCGGGTATTACTCGCAGAGCGAATATCTCGAGGAGGCGCGGCGCATGGGGCTCGAGGTGCTCCCCCCGTGCGTGAACGAGAGCCGGCTGCGGCACTACGGCCGTGGCCGCGCGCTCCGCATCGGGCTCATGCAGGTAAAGGGGCTTTCCCTCGGGACGGCTGAGAAGATTGCGGCCGCTCGGCCGTACCGGTCGCTTGGGGATTTTCTGGAGAAGGTGCCGGCCTCGCGCGACGAGGTCGAGACGCTGATACGCTGTGGGGCGATGTCTGCGTTCGGGCGAACGCGGCCGGAGCTGCTCTGGGAGCTGCGCCTGCTGCGGCCGCCGGCCGCGGGCGGCGCGGGAGATGGCGCGAGGCCGGGCGCGCGCAAGGCGCATGGCTGCCGCGCGGGCGTCGTCGATGCGCGCGAGCTCATCCGACGGCTGCCGCGCATTCCCGAGTATGATCTTCCCCGCCGCATCGCCCTCGAGCTCGAGACGCTCGATTTAGCGGTGAGCGGCCATCCGCTCGAAATGTTCGGGCCAGGTGTTGTGGAGGTTGTTGATGCGAGACTCGATGGAAGGGGCGTCGACGAGAGGACCGGCGGGCGACGTCTCATCCGCTCCATCGATCTCCCGCGCCGTGTCGGCGAGGAGGTCGCTATCATCGGCTGGAAGGTGACCTGGAAATCGACGCGCACCATGAAGACTATGGAGGAGATGATCTTTGTGACGTTTTCGGATCGGTGGGGGAGATTCGAGGCGACGTTTTTCCCCGAGGCGTATCGCCGCGCGGCGCGGGTGCTCGCGCGCGGCCCGGGGCCATTCCTCATCCGCGGCCGCGTCGAGAGCGAGCTGGGGGTGGAGAGCCTCACGGCGGATGAAGTGATCTGCTGCTTTACTCGTTCGGGTGAGAAGGAGCACTTTCCTGCACCGGCTTCTTTTTCAAACAGACGAATTCCCGTACGCTCATGACCATGGAATTTAGAGTCACGATGATTCAGGCTTGCCATAATAGCAAATTGATGGACTCGACCTGTGTCCGGCGGTCGGTCGCGGCTGGGCTTGTGTTAAGTGACATTTAGAAGGTGATTGACGCCTTCTTTGGGATTATGATGTCTGCTGCTAAATTGCTGTTTCTGCTCGGGGGTTTCACATAAGGGTGCACAGAAAACTGGTCCGACAGGTTCGCCAATCTTGGAGGCACAGACGTTTTCATCGGTATTGTCTTGGCGGTCGAGCGACGATGGGATTGGAAGAGGTATGAGCACGGCACAGATTCCTGACAGGCCGCCGCTCTGGCGCATGCTTTGTATCCTGGTGTTCGCAGTGGTCTTCTCTGCCGTAGTATCGCGGGTTGTCGGCACGGCGCTCGCCGAATGGGAGTCCTCGCTCCTCGCTACAAGGGGGGTTGGTGCCACGGCGGCTACCCTGTGGTTGGGGGCTTGGGGTGTTTCCGCGATGATTTGGGTGATCGTCGGTCTGGTCTGGGTGAAGTCATTGTCGCGGTGGCGGCAGTGGGCCACGAAAGGCCTGGCGGTGGCCATCGCGGCGTCCGCGATCGCCAACTTCGGCCCCGGCCAGTTCGGAAGCAGACTTCATGGCGAGGTAGCCCAACGCTTCATGGTTCTTTACTGGGCCACTATTGGAGTCGCTGTCGAGGCTGTAGCGGTCTTCTGGTTGACGAGGACGTACAGGCACGGGAAAAGCCGTTCAGCCGCGGGGCCGGCTTAGGCTCGAAGCGCGTACACGGCAGACGGTTACATCCTCAAGATTAGCACGGTTCCTGGAGTCGATCCGATGAAATCCGCGCATGCTTATCATGAAGAAATTCTCCGGGAGATCGAGAAGGTTGCTGCCAGAGAAAAAGTGCCGCTGAAAAAAGACGGTTTTCGCTACGTCGGCACGACCAAGCCCGGTTACTTTCTTCGCGCGGCCGCCATCCGCGAGATCTTCAGCGGCTTTTCCAAACGTCACCGAGACCTGTCGACGGCGGAATTTGGCAAGCTGCTGGACTCATTGTCGCTCGGCAGAACGTACGACGAATTCATCGCCATCGGCCTGTTGCTCGGCGCATATCCAAAGCTGCGGCGTTTGCTCGATCCGCTCTGCATGAACGGATGGCTGGAGCACGCGCAGGGTTGGGCGGAAGTGGACGTGATCTGTCAGTCCAGCTTCACCGCCGACGAAGTGCTTTCCGATTGGAAAACGTGGAAAACCTTGCTCGGCGCTCTTGCCGAGAGCGAAAATGTCCACAAGCGGCGCGCGAGCTTGGTGCTGCTGACTAAACCTCTGCGCGAGTCCAACGATCCGCGCCTCGCGCGCATGGCGTTTGCGAATGCGGACAAGCTCAAGCACGGGAAAGACATTCTCGTCATAAAAGCGTTATCATGGATCTTGCGTTCGCTTATCAAGTATCATCGCGCTGAGGTGGAGGCATACTTGGACGCGAACGCGGATACATTGCCGAAGATTGCGATACGTGAAACGCGATACAAGCTGGTTGGGGGAGTGAAGAGGAAGACGAGCCAACGGACATCTCCAACCTGATCTATCTGTTCTTCGGGGGCATGGAGAAGCCCGGCCCGGGAGGCAACGTCCACTACGGCTGCGTTTTCCATGTACCCCAAGTAAGATGAATTGATATATCCTATGTGCAGGCGGGCCATTGACGAACGGAGGACAGAATGGACGGGAGATATGCAAGCATCGGCTTTGTGACCTTCCTGTTCGGGATCTTCTGCGCATATTGGGCGCAGACGACCAATCGCAACGCGTGGCTCTGGTTCTTCTTCGGGCTGCTCTTGGCGCCGATTGCCGGCCTCGTGCTGCTCTACAAGAACTCCAACGATCGCAAGGCGTCCAAGGCGGTCTGATAAGAGGACGCGTCTTTCTGGCCTTTCAGCAAGGGAGCACATTGTCACATGAACTCACAAACATACATCGCGGTAGCTATCGTAGTTCTGGCTGTCGTCGCCTTTCTGGTTTTTGTCGTACGCAAGGGCAAGAGAAAAGGCAGACTCACTCCATTGGCCGGTCTTGCATTTGCATTTATCCTGGCGGGGCTTTTCTTCGGCGATAACAGGGTAGTCGGCTATGGTCTTTTGGGAGTGGGAGTAGTTCTGGCGGTTATTGATATTTTCAAAAAATCAATGGCTGGGTGACTTGGGCGTGCGCGGCCACGGGGCTCAAGACCAGACCGAATAGAGATTTCGGGAGACAGGCGCAAAGTGCGAGGTGATGTCCGTGAATAGGCTTAGAAGGAATATATGGATTTCTCTTGTGCTTGGAATATTGTCGCTGTTTTCGATGGTTATCTGTGTCTTGGCCCTGCAAGACATATTTCATGGAGAGAGTGATCTCTCGCTGGAATGGCGAATTGTGCGGCTTGGCTTCTCAATTATTTTTATTTTCAATGTGTTTGCTGCCATTACTCTCGTCCGCTTGCTCAGGGCGAGAAGCGATTGAGGCGCCATACTCGCAGGTGAGCTTTTCGTTGCCTGGAACCGGTATATCGAGGAGACATAGATGAAAACAAAAGTGGGTCTGTGGATCGACCATAGGAAGGCTATTGTCGTGGCTGTTACGGACAAAGGGGAAGAGACAGGGCTGATAATATCGAAGGCAGAAAAACAGCTGCGGCGTTCTGGCGATTCGCCTCTTCATGGTCCCTATGAAGCACGGCAGGTACCTGCAGATGACAGCCGCCAGAGAGCTCGTACGGGACGTCTCAACCTCTATTACGATGCGGTCATTGCCTGCATTCGTGATGCGGAATCCATCTTGATATTCGGTCCAGGCGAGGCGAAGGGCGAGCTGAAGAAGCGTCTTGAACGAGACAACCTTGGCGGACGCATCGCAGCTGTCGAGACGGCTGACAAGATGACGAATCGTCAGATTCTGGCGAAGGTGCGAAGGCGCTTCGCCGAGAGACGTTCGGCAATAAGATCGTGACTGAGCCACGCGACACGCTTCTCGAGCGGACGAAGAGCACGTTAGGACGTAGGTGACGCCGGCGTTCAAGAACGTAGGATCTGATGTAGGATGCCCCCGAAATTTGTAAAAACCATTCGGGAAGAGATACTCTACGAATACGCCAAGTTGATCTCTCGCTCCGCCTTCAGAGGCGGATTGGAGCGAGCTTTCGTCACGGACAGGTTCAAAGAGCTGCGGGATGGGCATATAACCGTGTCTGGGACGAATCGCGAATGGCAAAGAGAACAGGAACTACCAAAGCTCTGCGTCTTTTGCGGCTCGGAGGGCGAACTTCAAGCGGACCACCTTATCCCCAGAAGCAGGGGCGGCAAGGATGAGTCCGACAATCTGGTCCTGTCATGTCGAACCTGCAACGCATCTCGGGGTGACAAAGGAGTTTTTGAGTGGCTTGGCTTGGAGAAGAAGGACAGTCTTCACAGACTCGTGGCTGGAAAGTATCTCAAGCAGCTTCACGATCTTCATGAAGCGAGAGAAACCCTCAGCATTGATCGGGTTACGCTCGTGCAATTATGCCCTTCATGCAAGAACAAGCATGCCTGCATCGAATGGAATAAGGTCGAAGAATTGACATGCTTCTGCCTTGAAAGTATATTCTGATGTTCTTTCGCAACGATTATTTGGGCCAGAGGCTCGAGTGGATAGAAGATAAGGAAGTGGGCAATGAGCGACGAGCGCACGGAAGACGGCGGTGTCCCGGCCGTCGGGAAGAGCATTCATCGGAGGAACCGGATCGTCATTCCCGCGGCTATTCTGATTGTCGCGGCGGCGATTGCCGTGTCGTACTGGTACGTCAATCTGCGCGGGTACGTTTCGACCGATGACGCGTACATCGACGGCGACGCGGTCACCGTGAGCTCCAAGATCCTCGCGCGCGTCGTGACGCTCGGGGCCGGAGAGGGGGACGCGGTGGCGTCCGGGCAGCTTCTCGTGCAGCTCGACGACACCGATCTTCGGGCCCAGGAGGCCCAGGCACGGGCGAA
>JAQTVX010000140.1 GCA_028706585.1 Candidatus Krumholzibacteriia bacterium
AGCCCGTGGGACCAGCGCCCCAAGCAACCCAGCCACAAAGATCAGCGCCATGAAGAGCCGGCTTCGTCGGGCTCGGGCCGATGTAGGTTGCCTTCACATGGAGGTAGACGGCCGGGCCGCCGCTCGCATCCGCGGCAATGCCCTTGCCAACTCTCGAGGTGGCCTGAACGACGATCGAGTCGCCAGGATCGATGACCGGATTTGCTTCCGGGCGGATGTCGTTCGCCATGTCAGCGCGCACATAGCTCTCTATGTTACCGAAATCCGTTGGGAAGTTATCCTGGAAGAAATCGATTTCCCTGGCGTACCACTGCGGACCTTCGGTCTCGTAACGGTACAGACGAATGTTGTCGAACCACGGCGAAGGCGTATGGGCGGCGCATGTGCCGTACTTGTTGTACCAGGCTTCGCACGCGTCGAATACGCCGATGCCGATTTGGACCGGAGCGGTACCACCGATATAGGCGCTAACATCCGAACCCGTGAAAATGAAGTCCTTATCGGGTCCGTAATACACGTAGCCGTCATCCTGCCAGGAGCTCCAGCATACGCCGGTCCAGCTCCGGACTCCCCACGTGTAGAGCACGAGGTTGTCGAGCGGAAGATCGCGATACACGGTGAAGCGCAGGATGGCGCCGCCGAGCTTCGGCAGCAAGCCCGCATCGATATCCATGTCCTGATTATTGTCGCAAGCCGACGAGTACTTCGTCATGTCGATTTCCGGCGAAATAACCATTTCGTTCTGGCACGGACCATCGGCGTGGGTTGCACCAGCACACCACGGAGTGTTGAAAAGACCCGGGTATTCCGAGCTGTTCTCCGTCGAGCCGACGTAGAACACGACCTGGGTCTGGAAGTTGTCGCCGCACGGATCCTTGTCCTCCAGGGCCTCCGCGAGACCGGAGTACATTCCGTAGCCGGCTCCCGGCGTAGCATACCAGATACCGCAGTGCTTCGCGTCGACAGCGCAGGATTCGAAGGTCTCGAGGTTGCTCAAGGATCCCTCGTCCGTGACGCTAATGCTGTCGAGCACGCAGGCGCCGTCGGTATCGATCTCGCCGTCTTGATCGCTGTATCCACTATCAGCGGTGAAGTGGAAGCGAATCTTCGTCTGGTATTTGGTAGTGGCAACCAGGACTGTCGCGACCGTATCGCCCTGGCCGGTGTATTCAACTACGTTCTTCCAGGTATCCTCGCCCTCGTCATACTGGACCCTGACGTAGTCATAGCCATCCTCGGCATCATACCAGGCGTGGAACTGCACAGTGATCGCACCGGTAAAGGTGAATGCCTCGGTGCCAAGATTCTGAATCCAGTTGTTGCCGTATCCCGGGGCATAATCCCAACCGCATGCCACCAGATCCGAATACCTCGCGCCGCACCACATTGACTTGGTGCCTTCGATTGGACGCAGATGACCGTGATTGTTGCTGCCAACATTCGTGAAGTCATCAACATGCCAACAGGTATCCGGAACAGAGGTGAGATCCAGCTGGGTCCAACCCATCCAGTCACTCGTCTCAAACGTATACCACACGAGGCAAAGAGTACTCGCCTGAGCCTCCTGATAGAGACCGCGAAGACCTGTGTCCGTGCTAACAGCGGACCCATCGTCGCCGACCCATTCTCTCATGGGACGGACGCCGAGCTTTGCATCGCGAGCCACGGCTGAGCCGATGAGCAGGGCAACGAAGCAGACGCCTAGTAAAATTACTAGTGCCTTTTTCATTCTTGTTTTCCCCCCATCGTTAAGAAAACAGTTTTGAATAGACGCACAACGAATTTGAATCCCGAATAGCAAAGTGATGAACCCCCTTTAAACCGACCATCGATTTCTTCCATCACCTCCTGCGATGATTCGATCAAGCAGGGTTCCATCCGTCAGAGTTCCTGAGCTTCTTGTCGAGTAAGTCTGGCTCCCCAACGGCGGTGGGGGTTGTAACCCCGCTCGATAAAGGAGGCTCGTCCCTTCTGAACAATCCTCCACTCTGCTTTCGAGACATTTTGGATTGTATCATAGCATTTGCAGGAATGTCAAGCAGTAATTTGCGATGGAGGTTGAGAAGATTCCAGCATTTACGGCCATCGGCGAAACGGCGGAGACCCTCACTCTCCCGCGATCTGGGAGAAATCGCAGAAGAGCATGACCACTCTGTAAGTGCTTGCCAGAAAAGCTATTCGATTATCTCTGATTTTTTCATCTTCACAATTCACAAGGACGTCTTCGAAGAATTGATTCACATATGGCACAATCCCTCTCAGAATACCAAGGGAGCGCTCCACCTCTCCGGAGCGCACAGCGTCGAGAAGATTTCCGCACGCTATAGACACCTCGCGAGCCAGGTTCTTTTCGGCGTCAACGGCGAACAGGGGCTGCGAAATACCGAGGTCCGAATAGCTCCCCGATGAGAACGCCTCCAGCGCCTTCATTCCGGCTTCACGCGTGAATCCGTCCCGCAGCGCACGCGGAATGATATTCGTCACGCGCTTCATCGCGAGAACGAACTGCGCGAGATCGGCCTTCTTTCTTGAGGCCGAAAGCTCGTCCGCCATGTCCTTGACGGCAACCGGGTATTCCCATGAAGAGGCGAGAACCGCCGCGATCAGATCGTGATCGGCGCCGTCGCCGCGCAGCATCGCGTACATGCGCTGCGAGTAGAATTCACGGAGCGCCGCCATTATCTTCTCGCGGTCTCGAAGGGGCTCTTTCGCGGAATCCGCGAAAAGCGAAAGGCTCCGGTCGAGGGCGGCGGAGAGGGAGAGCCGCGCACGCCTCGCTATCAGGATCCGCACGACGCCTACGGCTTGTCTCCGGAGGGCGTATGGATCCTGCGAACCGGACGGCTCCAGCCCCATGAGGAAGCAGCCCGTGATCGTATCTATCTTATCGGCGAGAGCGAGCAGCGCGCTCGTTTCGCTTCGCGGCAGGCGGTCCCCGGCAAAACGCGGCAGGTAATGCTCGTAGATCGCCTCGGCTACCCCGGCCGTCTCGCCCGAGGCACGCGCATACTCCCGGCCGATGTATCCCTGGAGCGCCGTGAACTCCTTTCCATCCTTGACCATTTCGCTGGCGAGATCGGCCTTCGCGAGCAACGCCGCACGCCTGATGCTGCCGTCGAGCTCCTCCGTGCCGACTCTCCCGGCGGACCGCATCCACAGGGCCAGGGCCTCGAGCCGCTTCGCCTTTTCGGCCAGGCTTCCAAGCCCTTCGAGCCAGACTATGTCGCGAAGCCTCGCCGCCATGTCTTCGAACGGCCGCGCGGTGTCTTCACGGTAGTAGAAGACGGCGTCGTCCAGCCTCGCGCGAAGAACGCGCTCGTACCCCTTCGCGATGCCCCCGGTGTTCCGACGCGCGCCGTCCGCGAAGGCCACGAAATGCGGTAGCAGCCGGCCCCGCGCTCCCGCAACCGAAAAGTAGCGTTGGTGGCTCTTCAGAGCGGTGACTATCACCTCGCGCGGAAGCTTGAGAAACGCTTCGTCGTACTTTCCCGCCATCACGACGGGGGATTCGAGGAGGTTCGCGACGATTCCTACAAGTTCCTCGTCCTCGACGAGCGCACCGCCGCACCCCCGCGCGCAATCGGCGGCCTGCGCGCGAACGGCGTCCCGGCGTTCCTTGGGATCCAGGATGATGCCATTCTTTCCAATTATCGCGAAATAGTGCTCGATCGACTTCGCGTTCACTACCTTCTCGAACAGAGGAGACAGGCGCGTGCTCCGGCCGGCGGCGAGCGTTCCGACTTTCACCGCGACGACGTTCGTGCCGTACAGGCACAGAATCCATCGGATGGGCCTCGCGAAACGCATGCCGCTTGAATTCCATCGCATCGTCTTCGGCGCGCGAATCGCCTGAACCCATTGCGGGACGCGTTCCTTGAGCAGGGATACGGTCGGTCTCCCCTTTATCCGTTTGACGACGGCGAGATAGCTGCCCCTCGGCGTTTCGATGCGCGAGAGCGCGCTCACCGGCACACCCTGCGATTTGGCGAAGCCCTCCGCCGCTTTCGTGAAGAGTCCGTCGGAAGAGACGCCGATCTTCTCCGGGGGGCCGATGATCTTGTTTTCGGCCGCTTCCTGCTTCGCTGCCAGAGAGCGCACGTGGATGACTATGCGTCTGGGCGTCCCCGTTACCGCAATCTCGCCGAATGGAACGCGCTCCGTCTTAAGCCCTTCCTCGAAAAGCTTCCTCACCTGTGCGAGCGTATCGTCGAGATAACCGCTCGGCAAATTCTCGCATCCGATTTCGAGGAGCAGATCCTTTGTCACTTGCGCTCCTTTGCGATGGCGCGACCGCGGGCGCACAGGGGATATCCGAGGCGCTCCCGATCGGCGACGTACGCCTCGGCCGTTTGACGGGCCAGATCCCTTATCCGGCCGATATAGCTGGTCCGCTCGGAGACGCTCACGGCCCCGCGGGCGTCGAGAAGGTTGAATATATGCGAGCACTTTACAACGTAATCATACGCCGGGAGTATCAGCCCATCGCCCAGCATCCGCTGGGCCTCCCGCTGAATCCGGTCGAACATCTCGAAATGGAACGGCACATCCGCCTTCTCGAAATTGAAGCGGCTGAACTCGCGCTCGGCCGACCGGTTCAGGTCGCCCCATGTCACACCGCTGCCCCATTCGACGTCCATGATGTCGTCGACGCCCTGAAGATACATGCATATGCGTTCCAGCCCGTACGTGATCTCGGCCGAGATGGGATCGAGCTCCATCCCCCCGGCCTGCTGGAAGTAGGTGAACTGCGTAATCTCCATCCCGTCGAGCCAGATCTCCCAACCGAGCCCCGCAGCCCCCAGCGTCGGCGACTCCCAGTCGTCCTCGAGGAGCCGTATGTCGTGCTCGGCCGGGTCGATCCCGATCGCCATGAGGCTCCGCACGTACAGGGGCAGAACGTTCTCCGGAGACGGTTTGAGGATAACCTGATATTGATTGAACTGCTGCACGCGGTTCGGATTCTCTCCGTATCTTCCGTCCTTCGGGCGCTTCGTCGGCTCGAGATACGCCGCCTTCCACGGCTCCGGCCCCAGAACCCTCAGAAACGTCGCCGGATTCATCGTTCCTGCGCCGACCTCCGAA
Organism: Candidatus Krumholzibacteriia bacterium; assembly: GCA_028706585.1. Taxonomy (GTDB): domain Bacteria; phylum Krumholzibacteriota; class Krumholzibacteriia; order Krumholzibacteriales; family Krumholzibacteriaceae; genus SSS58A. The sequence goes on from JAQTVX010000140.1 coordinate 5,083, forward strand.
TTGTAGGACGTCAGCAGCAGACACCCCTCTGTCGCCCAGAAACGCTCCAGAGCGGAAACCACCTCCTGAAAGGTCACTGGCCGCTCACCTCCTCCTTGCAGAGACGCAGCGCATGGGGCAACCGATATCCCTCCACGTGATTGACGAAGAAATGGTGCATGAGCTCGCCGATCTCCTTGCGCTCGCCGCGGCTCAGTTTCACGTCCAACGCCCCTTCGAATCCCAACCGGTTCATCCGCGCGACCAGCGCTGAGGCACCACGCGTCAGGGTTCTCGCCCCCGCGCTCCCGCAGGCGGGGCAGCTCACGAGACCGCTGGAGGCGTCCATCGAAAAGGCTTCGTTCTCGAGCGCACGGCGGCATCGCTCACACGAGGCTGTCGCGGGAAAGGAGCCTGAGAGCTTCAGCATGCCTATTTCGAGCGCGTAGAATAGCGCCCACGGATCAGCCGCCGATGGAAGAAGCCTTATGAAGGACTCTATCGCGTCGAACGAGCGTTCATCCGATTCGCTCTCTATGACCGAACGGTCGACGATTTCAAGAGCCGCCTGGAACAGGCAGAGCCGCTCGAGATCGTCGTGCCCCGCCTCATATGTTCCCAAGGTTTCGATCTCCTTCAAAAGCTGCAGTCCGCGTTCAGGCCGTAAATAGAAAACGACCTCCGCTACGATCCCCGTCATCAGGCTTCCCTGGAGGGCGCTTTTCGAATTCCGCGCGCCCTTGGCGAGGAACCGCACCTTACCGTGCGACCGCGTGAGAGCCACGGCGATCACGCTCGACTCGCCGTACGGGTGGGTTTTCAGAACAACCGCGCGGTCTTTTATGATATCGCTCACTAGCCCCCAGCGGCTCCCGTCATACGCCGGGCTCCCTGGCGCCGGAATCGCCCATATGGCCCTTATGCCCAGGCGGCCCTACCGCGCCGCCCGAAATGATCATTGCCATGGCATCCTCGATCGAAAGGTCCGAGGGGATGGCCTCGTTTCGCGGCACC
>JAQTVX010000141.1 GCA_028706585.1 Candidatus Krumholzibacteriia bacterium
GTCCTCCTCCGACATGAGGAGAAAGGCCGTCGAGAATTCCTTCTCGGCTTTTTGGAAATCCTTGTTTTCGGTGTAGAGCATGCCGCAGACGAGGTGGGCTTTCGAGCTCCGTGGATTGCACCTGACCGCACGCGTGCCGTATTTGAGCCCGGTCTGGTGCATCTGGCGGAAGGAGTGCAGGAAGGCGAGGTTGACGAGCGTTTCCTCGTCTTTGCGGGAAAGTCGGCACGCCTTTTCGAAGTACTCGATGGACTTCGCGAGGTGCTCGGAGAAGCACATTGTCTTGAGGTACTCGTACTTCTCCATGCGGCCGAGTTGAAACCATGCCTCGAAGCAGGCCGGATCGAGCTGCGTCGCGTGCGTGAACGAAGCTTCCCCTTCGCCAACAAATCTGCGTGCGATCAGCGTAAGCCCCCGTTCGACGTATAGGCTGGCGTTGGTTGGGTCGAGAGCGATGGCCTTGTCGATCTCCTCGGAGGAGAGCATGCGCGAACGAGGCGTGCCGATGAGCCTGTAGAGAACGCAGAGCCTTCGGTGCAGGTCGGGGTTTCGAGGTTCTCTATCGACCACGTCTCTCAGGGCGGCGATTTCCTTCCAGATCTCGGGACTTTCCCTCGATGCAACTGGTTCGACGAAATCGCCGTCGTTAATAGCCGGTTTCCCCTCCGGTCGGAACGAGCAGTTGCATAGGATCGCGGCCAGGCAAAGTGCGGCGCCGAGCCCCGGAAGAGCCGCCATCGATCTCCGATGCACGCTGGCAGTCATAACACTATATCATGCAGGATATTATCAATAATATCAATGCAATTGCCGGCTCCGCGGGCCGGAAACCGACAGCTCGCAGGAGCGGGTATGAGACTTGCAAGGAATGAGCGGGACATCCATGTCCGTTCCGAAGGGCCAGTGGAAGGGTTCATCTATGATTCAGAGCGTTCTCGAAGCCTTGCCGATGGAATTCCAGCAGTTCCGGGAGGGCGTGGAAGGTATCGCCAGGCTCGTCCTGCAAGCGCGCCTTTTCCCTCCGCGGCACCCGAGTGTCGAACGGGCCCTCAGTGAAGCGTTTCTCCATCTGGATGTGGCTCTGCAACACAAGAATTCGATCAAGTTCATATTCGCAAACAAGGTCATTTACTGGCTGAACTTCAAGCTCGATTTGACCGATACGCGCGAAAAATCGATACATCTCTTCCGGGAAACCCTCGCGAGACAATCGATCGGGGAGATAGAATTCATGAAGGGCATGACGAAGGAAGAGCTCGCCATTCTGGCGGGGATTCTCGCGCGAGGCGGCATCGGGTCATCGTCAGAAATGGCATCGCAGGGAGATCTGCTGCGCAATATACGTATACGCAACGGGAGAGCGGCGGAGGAATCTTCCTCCAAAGCCGTCCGCGCATCGGCCGACCGCGTGGGTGAACCTCACCGCGGCGCAAAGAACCTTGGGCCAGCGGACGGGGACGGCAAAATGGGAAAGGTCGTGCAGGGAGTTCTCGACAAGCTCGAGAAGATTCAATCGACGGAGGGGACGCGAGCGGGGGCGAAGATTATCGAGGTGGTCGAGCGTGAGGGCGGGCCTACTGCGACGATTCTGCTGCTCAACTCGCTGAGGGAGTACGACGATTACACGTTTGCGCATTCGGTGAACGTCGCCGTCATTTCGGCGGCGGTCGCCCGATGCATGTCGTTGCCGGAGGAATTTATAGACGCCATTGCGCATGCGGCGCTTCTGCACGATATCGGGAAGCTCTACGTTCCGCGCGATATCATACATAAGACCGGACGTCTTACGCCGAGCGAATGGCAGGTCATCAAGCGCCATCCGGTGGACGGCGAGAGGATTCTGCGCGAGGAGCGGCTCGATCTCCTGTCGCGTCGCGTCGCCTACGAGCATCACATGCGCCACGATCTCACGGGGTATCCGACTACAAAGGAAGGATTCGCGGTCCACAAGGCGAGCGAGATAGTCCGCATAGCTGACAGCTACGACGCGTTGACGACGAGACGGCCGTACAGGAAGCAGATCAACCCTTACGAGGCGATAAAGCTCATGGCGAAAGGAAGCGGCACCGAGTATCACAAGGACTACTTTTCCGCGTTTCTCCGCGTCCTGGGAAACGTTCCCATCGGCAGCATATTGAAATTGAACACCGGGGAAACCGTACTGGTCATCGATATCATGGGTGGCAGCGGGGACCTCCCGCGCGTGCGCGTTCTGAAGGATGCGTCCGACAGGCAGGTGGACGAGGAGATCATCATTGATCTCAATGAGCGCGACCCCGTGACCAACGATCCCAAACGGAAGATCGCTCTCATAGTCGATCAAACGGTGCGGGATGTCGATGTCGGGCAGTACATTTCTGGCTGACCGGCCTGCGGACAAAAGACCACCCAGGGCGATCCATCCTCACGTGGGACGGTCACCCCGGGTGAATTCTTCTCACATTTTCTTATCAGAGCACTTCACTCTTGCCGATCTGCTGCATCGGTCCAAAGAATGTCCATACGTATTTTGCGTCCGACGAGGTTGCATGAATGACGAATTCAATGCTCTTGCCGCCGGTGATCGGCGATCCGGATGTCCGCGAAAGGCAGACCTCTCCATCGGATAGAATGCACCATCCCTTGGAGGCGAACACATCGACGATCGATCCCGTCGGATCCTTGAGCTCGAAGGCGTATATGGCGTCGCTCGATGCGGTAACCGTCATTTTTATTATATAGTTACCGTCCTCGAGCGCCTGTACGCTCTTCTTGATCGTCGCCGGAGCGCCCAGAGACGGAATGCTCATGAGCAGGATCAATGCGACTGCAAGCACGAAGCACGTGGTGTATTTAATCGTGCGCATCTCTTTTCCTCCCCAGCAGTTAGGCTGCTTACTTGAAACGATTTATCAACAAATGAATCAATCACTTGTTTTCGTTGACTTTATTATAGCACATCCGCCGGTGGGTGTCGAGGGGGGTAAAGGCGGTTGGCAGGTGGCATGCTATTTTCTAGCATAGCGTGATGGGACAGAATTACTATTGCGGTTCACTCGAAATATCGATCATTTAAGCGGGGGGGGAGACATGGCTCTGAAGATTCTCGTTGTGGATGATGAGGTGGATCTCGCTAGAATCCTGCAGCTCACGCTCGAGAGCGCGGGCTATGAGGTCATTCTCGCCTATGACGGCGAGGAGGCTCTGAGAATGGCGCTCCTGGAGCACCCGGCGCTCGTAATTCTCGATCTAATGCTTCCCGTGATCGACGGCGCCAGAGTCTGCAGTATCCTCAGAAAGGACGAGCGCACGAAGTCGATGCCGGTCATCATCCTCTCCGCGCGGAATCTGGAATTCGAGCGTTTTGACGAGCCGATAGCGGCAAGCCTATTCATCGAGAAGCCATTCGATTCGAAAATGCTTCTGGAGAGGGTATCGGGGCTGCTGAATTGCGCGTCTCATTCGAAGGGGATCCCGCCCGTCAAAGCGGCTGAATGAAGAGAGGATCCGCCTCTGCGACCTTCTTCTCCGGTTCCCCCCGACCTTCCGTGATACCGATGTATGCGCTCTTTCGAGCTGTGAGGTGTCTGAGCTCCTCCGCGGTTTCCTTCAGGGCGCCGTGCTTGTCGAGCGCCTTGATGCAGCGGTCGAGCACTTCCACGTCCTTGCGTTCGCTGTCGAACAGTGCGGAGACGGCGGCCTTGAGCGCTTCATCGAGCGGAGAGAATGGGCCGCCGCCCGTCGCCTCGAACGAGCGCGGAAGCCTGCCTTCCGCTATCGATGTGAGATTTCGGTGCAGGATCGCGAGGGGGTGGAATATGCGCCCCGCGACGATGCTCGAGAGCGCGAAGAAGGACGCAATGATGATGACGATGAATGAAAGCGTGTTCAGCAATAGTATGCTCTTGAGCTTGGCCGCGACCGTCTCGAGCTCGGGAACCTGACGCGCCAGGGCGGTCTGGTTCGCGAGCAGCGCGAAGTAGAGCGTGAGTCCGAATACCAGGGCGACGATAAGCATTCCAACAAGAATAAGGCACTTGATGCGGTTTTTGACGCCGCTCGCGAGCGAATCCGCAACGCTCGAAGTCATCCTTGAATCGGTGTGTCCGGTCATTTCCGACTCCTTGAAGAAACAGAAGAAAAGTGAATGAATAACGGCCAAATCGGCCGCTCGTGTGCCGGAGCGAGGGGTGTATTTTGGCCCCCTGAGTTTGGAATTCAATAACCGTGCCATATGTATCACGAATCTTTGCAGAAGAAGAGCAGGGCGGAGCGAAACTTCTCGATATCGAGCGAGGTGTCCTTGCATGGTCCGAGCGGGCGCGTATTGGGAATGCCGATCACGGGAATCTTCGGAGCGACGTCGTGAATCCCGGTCACCAGGTCTCTCTCGCAGGCCACGGCGACTATGGCGCTGGGATTGATCGCGCGAATGATCCTGCGCGCCTCGGTGCCTCCCGGCGCAGTATGAAGGACGACGTTCGGAAAATCAGCGCAGATAGCCTTGAGCTCGGTCTTCAAATCCTTCTTGAGGCAGCGAGGAACGAGCGCGAGAACGAGCCCGTTCTTGTTGCGCCATGGCCCGACGAGTCTGTTGCTCACCTCGATGAATGAATGACTGAGGCGGTCGCGGGAGATGCCGAACGATTGCGCGAGGCGCGCAACCGCCGGGAAGAGCATGATGAACAGATTGCTCCGCCGGTGCAGACAGATTGCCAGATAGACTCGCTGCGAAACGACGGCCCCGATGAGAATGGCGTACCAGATGAGGAAGAATGCGGCGCCGGCGACGACGATGATGGTAAGGATTGTGGAGTAGACGCTTCCGTATTGCTCGAAGCGGGGGAGAGCGAGGTACCAGAAGAGGAAGCCGAGAAGGACGAATCCTACGAGCACGGCTAGGGAGAGAAGCAGATAGGTTCGCTTTCCCTCTGTTATCTGGGAGGGTTCGTCGGCGCCCTTCCAGTCGAGCCACTCATCGCCCAGATTTCTATCCCTCAAAGGAGGCACACGTTCATCGTTCATCTCGAAACGAGAATGTACGCGAAGGCGAACCAGCGTTCAATACAATTCGGGATCCGGAGTGTTGGATGGCTGGTGTTGGCGGGACAGCTCTATGGCGGTTGTGACCGCTCGGAGACGGTTCCATTCATGGAATCAAGCTGTTGGCGATCTCGCGAGCTTCCTCAGCAAGTGTCTTGTCTCCTTCCCAAGTCCCGGCGAATCGTTGAAGCGCAACCTTTGCCTCCGATTTCTTTCCCATTCTGATGTACGCGAAGCCGAGATAGTAGCCGGTGATTTGTGGAGCATCCGAGCGCAAGTAGAGCGATTCAAGCGTTCGCGTCGCGGCGCCAAGATCGCCGGAGTTCATATTGACGATGGCTTCATCCAGCATAGCCTCGGGGTCATCGGGATTGGACGACAGGGCCTTGCCGATAGCCTCGGCCGCTTCGCTCCATTTCTTCTCCTTCATGTACGTCTCGCAAAGACCCTTCCATGCCCTCTCGCTTTCGCTATTCTTGTAGATCGCCAGGCGAAAGTGCTTCTCGGCCTCCAAGACATCGCCGAGGGCTAGATCGGTCAGGCCAAGGTAGCAGTAGAGGTCGTCCGTGGACGAGCCGAGCGTCCGCGAAGCTTCCAGCGCCTCGTGGGCGTCCGCGTACATGCGCCGCTCATAGGCCGCCTTGCCCAACAGCAAGAGGAGCGAAGGATTCATCGGCTCCAGCCTGCGTGCTGAAAGCAGCTGAACGTACGCTGAATTCGCATTGCCGTTTCTCAGGTAGGCCTCGGCGAGCAGGATGTTGGCCTCGACGTTATTCGGATCGAGCTCCGTCGCTCGCGTCGCATAGTCTTCCGCCGATCTGTTCTGATCCTCCTCGAGGGCGATAGACGCCAGACCGATGAGGGAAGGAATGTGCATCGGTCTGATGCTGAGAGCGAACCCATATGCGTTCTTCGCTTCGCCGAGCTCTCCCTGCTCCTGGAGACTCTTTCCGAGCAGCTGTTGCGCATCGGCGTCGTTGGAGTTCAACTCGACGGCCCTGCGGAGAT
>JAQTVX010000142.1 GCA_028706585.1 Candidatus Krumholzibacteriia bacterium
ATGGTTCCGGGAACCGGCGAGCGTGCCGGCCGCGAAGTGCGGAAGCAGATCCTCGCTGCGATCATCGAGCCCCGCAGCGAGGAGATATTCACGATGGTCAAGAAGGCCGTGAGCAGCGATCCGTTCTATGAGTTGCTCGGAGCGGGGATCGTGCTCACCGGAGGCGGTTCGCGGCTCCGGGGGATGGACGGGGTCGCCGAGGAGGTTTTCGGCCTTCCGGTGCGCGTCGGCCGCCCGGCTAGCCTCATGGGGCTCTCCGAGCTGGTCGGCTCGGCGGAGTGGACGACGGGAATCGGACTTCTACTCTGCGGCCGCGACAAGATGGCGGAGCGGGGCTTCGGGGGTGCGGTCGAGAGAGTCAAATGGATGATGGACAGGGTTCGAAGGATTGCAAGTCTGTTCTAACGGAGAAGGGGGATAACATGCGGTTCGAATTCGACGAGTTCGACGAGGTGGCAAAGCTGAAAGTCGTGGGCGTCGGGGGCGCCGGCGGGAACGCCGTTAACCGAATGGTCGAGGCCGGTCTGATGGGCGTTGAGTTCATCGCGGTCAATACGGACGTTCAGGTGCTGGAGCTCTCGAAGGCTCACAAGCGCATTCAGATCGGCAACCGCTCCACCAAAGGTCTCGGCTCGGGCGGCAACCCCGAGACCGGGCGCAAGGCGATGGAGGAGGACGCCGATCTCGTGGCCGAGTCGCTGTCCGGCGCGGACATGGTTTTCGTGACGGCCGGCATGGGGGGCGGCACCGGAACCGGTGCGGGGCCTCTTGTCGCGCGCATCGCGCGCGAGCAAGGCGCTCTCACGGTGGGCATCGTAACGCGTCCATTCACGTTCGAGGGGAAGCGCCGCCATCGACAGGCGCTTGAGGGGATCCTGGCGCTCAAACAGGAGGTCGACACGCTCATCATCATCCAGAACGACAAGCTCCTGTCGATCGTGGGGTCGGACACGCCGCTCACACAGGCCTTTTCGATGGCGGACGAGGTGCTGCATCACGCGACCAAAGGAATCTCCGATCTCATTCTCACGCCGGGCCTCATAAATCTTGACTTTGCGGACGTTCGCTCTATCATGAGCGGCATGGGTGACGCCCTTATGGGGACGGGATTGGCGAAGGGGGAGGATAGGGCTGTTCAAGCGGCTCGAATGGCGATCCAGAGCCCCCTGCTGGACGATGTGTCGATCAGGGGCGCGAAGGGTGTGCTCGTCAACATCAGCGGCGACGACAAGATGACGCTCCACGAGGTTTCCCAGGCGACCTCGATCATTAGCCAGGAAGCGGGCGAGGATGCGAACGTGATATTCGGCGCTGTCGTCAACAAGGGGTCGGCCGACGAGATCCAGGTTACCGTTATCGCGACCGGCTTCGAGCCCAGCGAGAGGGAGATAATGCCGGCGCCGGAGATCGCAGCGAAGCCGAAGAGCCCAGAGATCATTGACATCAAGGAGTACGACGAGGCCCCGACACCCGTAGAGATCGACAATCTCGCGCATACGGGCGTCGGCCTTCACGCGGTGAACTTCGGGAGCTATCACGAACCCAATCTCGACATTCCGACCTTTTTGCGGAAACAGCTCGATTGAAGTAAGGAGCCGGCGTGTCCCTGTTGGGAAAGATCTTCGGTATCAGCAAGAATCCCGAGTACGAGCTGGGGATCAAGCTCTACAACGAGGGAAAATACGAGCTCGCCGTCGCCGAGCTGGAGAAGGCGATTCCAAAGGCGGGCAAGGACGATCCGATATACGCCCTTGGAATGTTCTACGCCGCCGAATCCCACGCCCATATAGGAACGGCGAAGTTCCTTGCGGGAGATGCGAACGAGGCGCTCGTCCATTTCCGGAAGGTCGTCGAGGAGAATCCGACGTATCCGGACATCTACTATAGGATGGGAGTTATCCATCACCGGCTCGGCAACACGAGCGAATCGATAGAGAATCTGCGCAAGGCGGTCGAGCTCAATTCGAACTACTTCGAGGCCATCTGCTACCTCGGCATCGTCCTGTACGAGAAGGGGGAGCGCGACGAGGCGGACGTGGTCTTCAAGAAGGCGCTCAAGATCGGTTCTGAGACGCCCAGCCCAATCAGCAAGTTCTTGAGCGACCACCTCGCTGGACGGGAGACCGACATCCCTCCGCTCGCCTCGCTCAAGCAGGTCATCCGGAGCGATGCGGAGTTCGAGGCGGCCGCCAAAGAGGGGATAGAGGCGTACAATACGGGTAATTTCGAGGAAGCCGTGCGCGCTTTATCTACCGCCTGCAATGACCATCCCGATTACGCGGACGTACGCTTCAAGCTCGCGCTCGCCCACCTCCGCAGGGGGGATAATGAAGACGCGCAGCGCGAGTTCAAGGCCGCGATCTCGATCAATCCCCAGTACGCCGAGGCTCATTTCTACCTCGGCATCGCCCAGCTCGACAATAAGCTCTACCGCGAGGCGATCGAGCAGTTCGAGAGGGCGGCGGCCATCAAACCCGATTACGCCGATCTCCAGTGCTTCCTCGGATCCACCTATTTCTATCTGGGCGAGCTCGACAAGGCGCGTGTCTCTCTCGAGGCGTCGCTCGCGCTCTCGCCGGGCTACGGGAAGGCGCGATACTACTACGGACTTCTTCTCTACGCGCTCGGAGACCGGAAGCGCGCGATCGAGTTCCTCGCCGACGCGACGAAAGGCGAGGAACGCAAGGGCGCCGTCGATCTGAGCTTCGCCCTGGTGCATCTCCGCGAGGGAAATCTCGAAGAGGCGATGGCCGTTCTCAAGGATATTCTCGACGCGGGGGGGGAGAGTGCGGACGTTCTGTATTTTCTCGGCGAATGTTATCTGCGCATGGACAAGCTCGCCGATGCCGAGAGGTTCTTCAGACGCGCGCTCCAGATCAATCCGCGGTTTCTACGGGCCAAGGAGAAGCTCGCCCTCGTCTTCATCCGCAACGGCGATTACGGTGCCGCAGAGAAAATGCTCGATCCTCCGGAAGCCGATTTCGCCGATCTCTCCAAGATTCTGGGTGACATAAAATTCTACCGGGGAGAGCTGGAGGCGGCGGAGCGATTCTACCGCAAGAGTCTCGATGTGAACTCGGAGTACAGCGAGGCCAACCTATCGCTTGCCCTCACACTGCGGAACGAGGGGCGCGAGGCGGAGGCCGAGGAGCTTCTGAAGCGGCTCATCGAGCACGACCCAGAAAACGTTCTGGCCCGAAACCTCCTCGGAAGAGGTCCCCTGGATTTCGAAACTCACAAATCCGAGGGTTAGATTGGATTCAACTCACCGTAAGAATTCTCGGCACATATTCCTCAAGAACGAAACAGCCGTCGAGGCATTTTCTGCGCCCTCGAGAAGAGCCCTGGGGATCATTGCGGCCTATCCGGCGCCTTACCGCGTCGGCATCTCGAATCTCGGTTTTCATTTCATATTCAGAGGCCTGCATGGATCTCCTAACTTGAATGTTGAAAGAGTGTTTGCTGATACATCTCCAGTAACGCTTGAGACCGGGTCGGCTCTTTCGTCCAGACCCGTTGTCTTTTTCTCCATCTCGTATGAAGAGGACTACATAAACGTCGTTCGCATGCTGTGCGCCTCCGGCGTGCCGCCGCTCAGACAAAAGCGTGGGGGCCGGCCGCTCGTTATCGTGGGGGGGCCGGCGGTGAGCGCGAATCCCTTTCCGATCTCGGCAATCGCTGATGCAATTGCGCTCGGCGAAGGCGAGGGGACGCTTCCGGGCATAGTCAGTCTGCTCGAGGAGCTGGGCGTCGATCGGTTCGATGGACGAGGTCCCCGCGAGCCGGACGACGTTCTCGATCGCATGGCGAGAATCCCGGGGATGCTGGTGCCGGCTCGCTCGCGCGGGGCGGTGGCATTCAACGAGCCCGTCGGCCTCTCGAGGTTTCCAGTATCCGTAGTCGTCACGCCCGACAGCACGTTTCCCGGTGCGCTTCTGGTCGAGTCGGGCCGCGGCTGCCCCGGCGCCTGTGCCTTCTGCGTGGCGACGTCGCTCTATCGGCCGTTCCGATTCATGTCCGCCGCCGGGTTCGCGGAGCTTCTTGCGACTCTATCCGTTCCGGTCGAGAGAATCGGTCTCGTGAGCACGGCCGTCGCCGCCAATCCGGACTTTGTGAAAATCGTAAGGCTCATTTCATCGAAGGGAATGTCCGTCTCTTTCAGCTCGCTCCGCGCGGAGGATCTCGATGACGAGAAGATCCTGGCGATCGGGGAGGCAGGCACGGCGGCCGCCAGTCTCGCGCCTGAGTCGGGCAGCGAGAGGATTCGCTACGCTATGGGGAAGAGGGTGCCGGACGAGATCTACTTCGCCGCTGCCTCGAAGCTCCGCGCCGCGGGAATCGCGCATTTCACGCTGTATTTGCTCATCGGCTGTCCCGGCGAGGATGGCTCCGCGCTCGCCGATACGAGAGCCTTCATGGAGCATTTCAGGAAGGCGATCGGCGGAAGAGGCTTCTCCGTGCACGCGAATGTGCTGGTGCCCAAGCCCTGGACGCCTCTGCAGTTCTATGCGATGCCGGGGGAGCGCGATCTCGTCGCGCGTCAGCACGAGCTCGAGAAGATGCTGCGGAAGCTTGGGTTAGGCGTGCAAATAAAATCGGTGCGATCGGCGATCAGGCAGGCGATCTTCTCCATGGGGGACGAGCTCGTAGGAAACGCGATCGTGCACTACGTCGAGGGCGGGCTCTCCTGGAAGAGAGCGCTCAGGGAGGCGGGCGTGAACGAGAGTCTTCACCATGAAAAGAAAGGACCCGAGACTTCTTTCCCGTGGGATGGAATCTCGGGTCCCGTGCATCGCGGCGTTCTTTTCAAACGCTTCGAGGCCGTCGAGCGGGGCGCTTCTGGCGCATCTTGACTGTGAGAGCGCGGTTAGGCCTTTTTCACGGCGCCGCTCTTGATGCAGCGGGTGCACACGTACGCCGTTTTGGGTCTTCCCTCGACCTCGACGCGGATCTTCTGCAGATTGGGCAGCCACCGGCGCTTGGACATGTTATGGGCGTGACTGATCTTGTGCCCTGTGGCCGGTCGTTTTCCGCATATGGCGCATTCCTTGGACATCTGATATCCTCCTGGTTGCCGAAAAGCTCGAGTAATGTAAGATAAATGAACGGATTTAGCAAGCCAAATATGGATCCGAGGAGAAGACCCAGAGGGCCGCTCGAGGAGAGCAGTCAGTTCATAAAGGGCGTGGGGCCCGCTCGCCAGGTGCTTCTGGAGCGGCTCGGCATCACCACCGTCGAGGATCTCATATCGCATTTCCCGAGGGGCTACTACGACAGGCGCGATCTCGTCTCCGTCGGAAAGATGCGACCCGGATCGAGCGCGACCTTCATCGCGACGATTCTCGCGGTATCGCTGCGAAGGGTGCGCGGGGGGCGGACGATCCTCACAGTCGCCGTGGGCGACGAGACGGGCGTCGTGAATCTCGTCTTCTTCAACCAGCCGTACCTCGAGAAGCTTTTCAAGCAGGGGGAACGCGTCGTCGCGAGCGGAGACATCGGGCTCTACAGGGACCGCCTCCAGATCGTTTCCCCGGATTACGAGGTCATCGGCGGAGAGCTCACCGAATCGCTCCTCAACGCGGGAAGAATCGTCCCCGTCTATCCGCTCACGGCGGGCATATCCCAGCGCATGATGCGGAAGATCGTGATGGCGGCCTCCGAGAAGTGCACCGGCCATATCCGCGAGAATCTCACGGGCGAGCTCATGAAGCTCTTCGACGTCCCTTCAAGGGATGAGGCATTCAGGCAGGTGCATTATCCGGATAGCTACGACGCGCTCGAGCGCGCGCGGAGACGATTCAAGATCGAAGAGATCTTCTTCCTGCACCTCCTTTTGAAGGAGCGGAGAGCGGGCCTCACGAGCGCGAAACCCCGACCGCCGATCGCGGCGCCGCACCCCCTCCTCGAACGATTCCTCGGCTTGCTGCCCTTCGAGCTCACGGGAGCCCAGAAGCGTGTTCTCGACGAGATCCGAGGCGACGTCGAGAAGGGAGGGCT
>JAQTVX010000143.1 GCA_028706585.1 Candidatus Krumholzibacteriia bacterium
CTCCGGCCGCCCGGAGCAAGATAATGCTCGGTCGGCCCGACCGCCGGCTTTCCGCGCTCGCCGCCTTTGCTCTTGTCCTCGCCGCGTTTAGATCCTATACTGCAACCCTCGGAAGACTTGGAGGACAAATCATGTATGACGTCACCATCATCGGATCGGGTCCCGCGGGGCTAACGGCGGCCATCTACACGCGCCGCGCGGAGCTCGCGACGCTCGTCGTCTCGGGCGCACAGCCCGGCGGCCAGCTCACGATCACGTCTGCAGTGGATAATTTTCCGGGGTTCCCCGACGGCATCGAGGGACCGGAGCTCATGGATCGCATTCGCCGGCAGGCCGAGAAATTCGGCGCCGAATTCGACGCCGGAGAGGTGACGGCCGTGGACATCGATACGCAGCCCTTCAGGATCTCGATCGGAAAAAAGACGATCGACACGCGCGCGATCATCATCGCCACGGGCTCCGCATGCCGCTGGCTCGGGCTCGAATCGGAGCTCAAGCTCCGCGGAAAAGGCGTCTCTGCGTGCGCGACGTGCGACGGCTTCTTTTTCACCGGCAAACGGGTGGCGGTCATAGGCGGCGGCGACGCCGCCATCGAGGAGGCAACGTTCCTCACGAGATTCGCGAGCCGCGTGACGATCGTGCATCGCCGCGGCGAGCTTCGCGCGTCGAGGGCGATGCAGAAAAGGGCGTTGGACAATCCAAAGATCGACTATGAATGGAACTCGGTCGTCGAGGACATCCTCGATCCGGCGCAGAACCGCGTCACCGCGCTCGTCCTCAAGAACGTCGAGACCGGCGCCAGAAAAGAGCTCCCCGTCGACGGCGTTTTCGTCGCGGTCGGCCACGAGCCCGCGACGGCCGTGTTCAGGGGAAAGATCGAGCTCGACGCCAAGGGCTACATCGTGACTGACGGCACGAGAACATCCGTGCCGGGCATATTCGCCGCGGGCGACGTTCATGACTCCCGCTATCGACAGGCTGTCTCCGCCGCCGGGAGCGGATGCCGGGCCGCGATCGACGCGCTGAAGTTCCTCGCCGGAGAGGACGCCCTTCCCGGATGGTGAACGGCATGGAGCAATTTCACGGAAGAAGGGCTCTCGTAACGGGCGGATCGAGGGGGATCGGGCGCGCGATCGCCCTCAGACTCGCCGGCCTCGGCGCCTCCGTCGCGATCAACTACGTGAAGAACGAAGAGACCGCCGAAGCGACGGCCCGGGAGATCGAAGGGCTCGGCCGGTCCGCTCTCAGGGTGAAGGCCGACGTTTCGGATCCGAAGGAGATCAAGAGACTTTTCGCCACGGTGAAGGAGTCGTTCGGCGGGCTCGACATCTTCGTATCGAACGCCGTATCGGGCGTCATCGGCCCCGCGACGCGCATCGGACGATTCGGCTGGGACCTCGCCATCAACGCGAACGCGCGCGCCTTCATGATCGGCGCGCAGGAAGCGGCCAAGATCTTCCCCGAATCGGGCGGAAAGATCGTCGCGGTGTCGTCGATCGGGAGTTTCACCTGCCTGAGCGGCTACGCCGCGGTCGGCGCAAGCAAGGCGGCGCTCGAAGCGCTCGTCAGATACTTCGCGAGAGAGCTCGCTCCGCGCAACATCAACGTGAACGCCGTCTCCGGCGGCCCGGTGGAAACCGCGGCGCTCGATTATTTCCCCGACAAGGAGCGGCTCCTCGAGGAATGGAAAGACAGAACGCCGGCGCACCGCATCGCGAGGCCCGAGGAGATTGCATCCGTCGCGGTATTCCTCGTCTCGGACGGGTCCTCCTGGATCCAGGGACAAACAATCGTGGTGGACGGAGGGCTCACCCTCTGAAAAAAATCCGCCCGGCCGCAGCCGGGCGGATTGAAGCTCATCTACCGCGAAACGACGGCGGTCTCACGCTCCATCCAGATGGCGGCCTTCCTTCCGCTCCATCCATCCCGAGGGATCGGTGAAATACTCCAGCGTATCCTCCAGAGAGAGCCGATGTTCGCGCTCCATCGAGGCGAGAAGAGTGAAGAAGCGCTTCTCGGGCTTGTCCTTGGCCTGCGCGGCGAGCTTCTCGTAGAAGGCTTCTCCCTTGTGCTCGAACTCGATCGCCGCCTTGACCGCGGCCACATCGTCAGCATCGCTCTGAGGCGAGCTCGTCGCCTCTTTGACCAGCCTGCCGAGCGCATCGGCGACCCTCGTCGGGATGTCGAGCGAAAATGCAGCGGGCCACTTGCTCCGCTCGGCCAGTTTCTTGTGGAGCTCGACGAGTCGCCTGTAATGCTCGTTTTCGTCGGCCGCGATCGACTCGAACATCTGCCTGCCGAGCGCGTCCTTCGTGCGCCTCGCATGCGCCAGGTAGAAATCCCTCTCCTTCTCCTCGTTGGTCAGAGCTAGCTTGAGAGCCTCGAGCTTGTCCTTGCTGTCCACGGCGTTCCACCTCCGGCACTTGATCCCCGTCTTCCGCTGCCCTCCGCGATCGAACCCCTCCATACTGCCCTTGACACGCGGTCGAGCCGAACGGTATCATAAGTAATAACTTTTACGACTTGCCATCCATAAGGTAATTTTGCCTTCGATGCAAGTAAAGGGAAAATTGACTCGAGCGGAAAGGACCGGCCCATGGCGCGCGAACGCGATCTCACGACGCTAGAGGTTCTCGCAATCGCCATCAAATCCGAAATCGAGGCGATCAAGCTCTACAACCGCATGAAGGAGAAATCGAACAATTCCGATCTCCAGACGAAGCTCAGCTTCCTCATCGATCAGGAGAAGAACCATGAGAGGATTCTCACCGAGGCATACCGAAAGAAGTTCCCCGGCGTGGAGCTGAGCCTGCCTCAGAAGACGCTGGTCCCGAGCGTCTCGGACGTTCTCTCTCGCGAGGCCACGCTAAAGGAGCTCTTCGGAGCCGCAATGGAAGCGGAGAGGAAATCGGAGGAGTTCTACATGGCTCTCGCCGACAAGACGCACGACCAGAGCAGCCGATCGATACTCGAATACCTCGCGAGCATGGAGCGGAGCCATCTTTCGATCCTCGAGGCCGAGTTCCGGCAGCTCGAGTTCTCCGAAGACTACAACACCGATGATTTTCTCAGAGGCGAACGCCTGATGAACGTCGGTCCCTGAGCGGTCCGCGCGTTCACTTGGTGTAGAAATCGACCATCCTATCGATCGCGCGCGCGCAGACCGGGCAGAAGGGAACCACCCTCTTCGAGAACATGATGCAGTCGCGGCTCGGTCTGAAGAGCCCCTTGGCCGCGTACCCGGCACCCTCGAAGCATCCGACGACACCGGCGTGAATCGAGTCGTCCGGCGTCGGGATCGGCGTTCCGGAGCCGATGAGATCCCCCCACTTGACCTTCGCCGTGTCGAGAAGCGCCGTGATGTTCGGCTCCCAGGGCTCCATCCCCTTCGGGTAGATGTCGTTGTAGGCGACCTCCGAGCTGTAGTACTCGTCGCCGAGCCCCGCGAAGGCGTGCCCGAACTCATGCACGAACACGTATCCACTGAACTCGTTATCCACGCTCGCATCCGAGTAAAGGTTGTAGATGCCTCCTCCCCCGTACCGCTTCGCGTTCGCGAGAATGATGACGATGTCGTACGGAACGTTGCCCGCGATGTCGCGCACTGCCTTGTTGGAATAGGTGAGCATGTAGCGCGGAATATCGAACGCGTTGAAGGACAGGCCGAGAACATTCGAGCGGTACTTGCCCTCGCGCGGCTCGTCTACGCCGGAGTCCGCGGACACCGGTTCGAGAAGCCGCACGTTGAAATCGCGCTTCCTGCTTTTGAATGGCTCCGTATTGAACAGCACGCCCAGCAGCCGCTCGGCGTCATTGCGCAGCTTGTGCAACTCGTTGGCGTCATACCCGTCGCCGAGGATGGCGATGTCCACCTTGGAAGCGGAAGGGCCGCCGTCGATGAGCTCGACCGAGCGGACACCCCTGGATCTGCGTTCAGTGACGACGTGATAGTCGGCGGGATCGACTACCAGATCGAACGCCGGCTTGAACACGTTGCTGCGGTCCCTCGTGTCGATCCGCACCTGCACCTTCCCCCTCGGCAGCGGAATGATCAACGATTCGTGAAACGTGCGCGCGAAGCCGGCGATAGCCTCGTCGGTCGTTTTCCATTCGTCGAACAACGAGCAATAGCCCCTCGAGTAGATCATGGCGTTCGTCTCAAGATCGAACACCCGGACGATGCAGCTTCCCAGGTTGAGGGTATCGATGAGGTTGTGCGGATTGCCGGCCCAGAACGGTTCCACCATGACCTCGTCGAGGCTGTAGATATCCGTTCGGGCGTCGCCCGTGTGATAGAGATCGATCCTGAGCGACTGCGGGGCGAAGTACCGGTCGAACTCGGATCGTTCGGCCGCGACAACCCGGGTGCTCATGATAATCGAGAGCACCAACACGCAGAGACGACGCATCGTTGACCTCCTTGCGTTTACCGGCGGCGCATCCGCCGCTTCCATCGCGGCTCTCTCAGCGCGAATGCGTGACACCGGCGCGCGTACACTCCCGCCGCAGCGTGCACTTCGAGCAGCGCGGCGATACCGGCGCGCAGATCGTTTTTCCGAACGTGACCAGAAGATCGTTTATCTCGAGCCAGTGCCTCTTGGGAAGCACCGCGCGCAGGGACGCCTCGGTCTCCGCGGGACTGGCCGTTCTGATGATCCCCAGCCGGTTCACGACCCGGTGAACGTGCGTGTCGACGCATATCCCGGGAAGAGCGAATCCGAGCGTGAGAACCAGATTCGCCGTTTTCCTTCCGACGCCGGGGAGCGCGAGCAGCCCTTCCATCGTATCCGGAACTCGGCGCCCCGGCTCGCCGGCGATTTTCGCCGAAAGGGCGCGGATCGCCCTCGCCTTGGTCCGGTAGAATCCGGCGGGGTAGATGAGCTCGGATATCCTCCGCTCCGCGAGAGCCGCGATACCCCTTGGCGTCGAAGCCGCCGCAAAAAGCCGCCGCGCGGCCTCCTCCGTCACATCGTCCTTCGTGCGCGCGCTGATGACCGTGGAGACCAGCACCTTGAATGGCGAGCGGCTCCGCCGGGCGATCTCGGTGACCGACGGCGCGCGCTCCCGGTATACGGCCGCCCTCACGGCGGGAACGGCCCGGTTCAGGAGCGCCGTCGCCGCGCGCCTGCCGCGCGGAAACCACTCGGCCCGCGGCTCCTTCAACGTCGCTGATCCATGCTTCATACGCATCACCGAACCGATCCAAGGGTCTCGTACGCTATCACACGACCGGAGCCGCTTCAACTCATTTCCCTTGACAGGCCGCTGCGCAGGTTTTTATGCTATCCCGTTCCACGAACGAGGAGGATGCGAAATGGATTGGACCTTCACGGATGAGCAGAAGATGCTCAGGGACATGGTCCGCAAGTTCGTCGACAACGAGATCAGGCCCATAGCCGAGAAGATAGATCAGGAAGAGAAGATCCCCCGCGAGCTTATCAAGAAGATCGCCGAGCTCGGCCTCCTCGGGGTTTCATTCCCGCCGGAGTACGGAGGCGCTGGAATGGGCGAGACGGGCTACTGCATCGTCCAGGAGGAGATCGGTCGCGGCTGCTCGTCGACGGCCACCTTCATCGGCGCGCACCAGAGCATTGGGAGCTCCGGCATCTACATGTTCGGCACCGAGGAACAGAAGCAGAAGTATCTCGTTCCGCTCGCCGAGGGGCGCAAGATCGCCGCGTTCGCTCTCACCGAGTCGAACGCCGGTTCCGACGCGTTCAACAGCGAATCGACCGTGGAAGAAAAGGGAGATCACTGGCTTCTCAACGGACGCAAGACCTTCATCACAAACGGGAGCTTCGCGGATACGTTCACCGTCTTCGCGCGGCACAGGGGAGGCAAGAACGACGGAAAGGTCTCTACCTTCATCGTTGAAAAAGCGTCTCCCGGATTTTCGATCGGGAAGATCGAGCACAAGATGGGCATCCGCGGCTCGGAGACGGCGGAGCTCATCT
>JAQTVX010000144.1 GCA_028706585.1 Candidatus Krumholzibacteriia bacterium
GAGTGAGCTTTTCGGGCATGTGAAGGGCTCTTTCACCGGCGCGATCTGCGACAAGAAAGGGTTGCTCGCGGAGGCGGATGGAGGGACGGTTTTCCTCGATGAGATCGGCAAGACGTCGCTCGTTCTCCAGGGAAAGCTGCTGCAGTTCCTCGACACGAAATCGGTGCGCCCAGTCGGAAGCAACGAGATGATTCCGGTGAACGTTCGGCTCGTCTTCGCGTCCAAGACCGATCTGCTGGCTATGTGCAAGAGAGGAGAAATGCTCGAGGACTTCTACTACCGCATCAATGATTTTCCGATAACGATCCCGCCGCTCAGGGAACGGGTGGAGGATATTCACTTGCTTGCCGAGTACTTCCTCAAGGTCTTCGCCGAGGGAATGAAGAAGCGCGTGCGGGATTTTTCCGAAGAGGCATTGTCGCTCCTGGCCGGCTACGAGTGGCCGGGGAACGTGAGGGAGCTCGAGAAGATCGTGAAGCGCGCGGTTATCCTATCGGATGATGACGCTGTCATCACTCCCGACGTGATCAACTTCGACGAAGTCGATTGTGCCGGTTCGGCGAACATTCGCCGTCTCGGCCTTCCACTTCGGATCAAGGATCTCGAGAAGAGGATTATTTCGGAGAGCCTTATTAGAAACGGGTGGAATCGCAGCGTCTCCGCGCTCGAGCTCGGCATCAGCTATCCGACGCTTCTCAAGAAGATCCGCGATCTCAATATCCTCGAAGGCTACTAGAGGCTTATTCTCCACGAGCTCAATAATCTTGCCGCATCCGACGGGAGCCTGCGGTCCTCGAGATGCGTTTGTGAACTTAGTGAATAGCCTCTATCAAATCTCTTTACAGTTTCTTCCTGCCTGAAATCAATGAGTTATGCGTTGAGGCGCCGTTTCTATCAAGAATCTTGCCCCACTCCGGGACCGGGCATGGTCCGGGCTCGAAGCCGTCTCCGAGCCCCGTGGGCATCTCATTATAACAAAATAGGTTGCAACAATGCAGAAATTGCGGGCCTCTGACTCATAATGGAACGGCACTTGATATACAGAAGGGCAGGTATCGGTTGGCGATGGGATCGGCGAAGCGGAGAGATACAAGAGTCCTCCGTCGAATAAGGCTCTCCTGGAGCTTGTAAGGGTTATAAGGTGGGGTCTCGTGGACGGAGAACAGAGAGTATCTCTCCGTTTATTTGGGGCGAGCTGCCGCGCTGCTACCGCAGAATAAACTTGACCATTCTCATCAACCTATTTTACGATAGTGATATCAGGGGTACGAGTAACCTTTGGAATGGCGAGATCCTAAGGGAAGCGAGTATGGACATCCCCTCCGGTGCTCGCATCTTGTGCCCCTGATGTATTTCCGCCCACTGCATTCGCCAATCGAGAGTGTCCTATGAATAGGACAAAACTGTAGATATCGAACGACAGAATTGCTGCTCTATTCACAGACCCGGCTCCAGTTCCGCATGATCGAATAAAGACCTCCGTGATTTCTAACAGATGATATGGAAATTGGTTGCGCGATATTCGGCCGGTGTGCGGCGCATCATTTTCAAAAAAATACGGCCGTGGCATGTGTGTTGCGTTATCAGCGAATCGGAAAGGGCAAGAGGATGAAATGAACCGATTGATTGCAACGATATCGATAGTGATGCTCACGATGGTGTCGTGCTGGCAGGAAGACGATGTCGTCGAAGTGCCAGTTGCAGCCAATTGCGCTCCGTCCACTCCGAGGGGCGTTTATGCGGTGAATCTGAACGGAAAGGTGAAGATTTGCTGGGTCGGAAATTACGAAACCGACCTTGAGGGATACAAAGTCTATCGCGGAACGAGCGCCGACGGTGATTTCTTTCCGATAGGAAGCGTGCTCGTGGACGACCCCGATCAAGCGGAATACTGCTTCGAGGACCTCGATACCTCAAACGGGACGCATTGCTACTATGCGGTGTCTGCGTACGATGAGGCCGGAGCGGAAAGCGATCTCATCATAGAGGAGGTCGTGAGCGGAACGCCGCGCCCCGAGGGAATTATCACGCTGTATGAGGCGAGCGCTATCCCGGATCAGAGCGGGTATGATTTTTATCCGATTTCTCTGGAGCCGAATGCCCCGCAAGATTATCAGGATTCCACCACTGATCTGTGGTTCGGCGTGGACCAGGGGAGTCCCATGCTCCTCGCAGGTCGCAGCGGCGTTGAGATCCAGGATTACGGCTATGCCTCGAGCTTCGCCGCCGTCAACTACGCGCCCGACGATGGATGGTCCGCAAGGAGAAGTGCCGAAGCGATCCCGGAGCACATGTACATCCTCAGGCTCCTCGAGACCGACGGATATCATTTTGCGAAGGTCTACATGACTGCGGCCAACGTGAATTTCGTCACGTTCCAATGGGCGTTTCAGACCGATCCCGGCAATCCCGATCTGGCCCCACCCGCCCCCGGCAGCGGGACAGGGGAAACCGCCGCTTCGGCGTATCGGGAGAATACGTCCGCCGGGCTGATTTTGGAAGCTACGCTGCTGACCAATAGATGCAACGATCCCCCCATCGTTGAGAGGGTAACATGGATACGGGACTCTGAGAGAGGACACCGGAACACCGAGTAAAGCGCTGGCAAGCGATAAAAGGGTTCATGTTACCCGCGAAGGTCGGCCGAAGGGGAGAGTGAAGAAAACGAATGTCGTACAGGGGCGGCAAGAGATCTTCACTCTCCCCGGATTTTTTTACATACGGCTTGAAGAATTTCCCGCGCACAAGTAGAATCGATACCCTATGAAAGCTACACTCTGCATGCTCGCTGCGGCTGCTCTCGCACTTGCGCCTGCGGCAGCCCGCACCGGGACGGTCGCACCCGTTCGCACCGCGGCGCTTGCCGCCGGGGACGTCAAGCCGGCCCTTCCACTCGGTATGCGGGTGGGCGCCTACCAGAAGGGCTCCATAGGGAGATTGCTCGGCGGTACGACGAGCGCGGTCGAATCGCTCGATGTGATCGTTTTCCTGGTTTCGTTCGCAGACGTGGATTTCGACGCGGCGCACGATACGACATATTTCACCAACGAGCTCAGGCACGTCAAGGAATACTACCTAGGCGCCTCGCGGAACGTTTTCGCCCTGAGTGCGACGCTATATCCGGTCGTCGTGAAGCTGAGCGGCGCCGAATCCTACTACGGTGATGACGATCTTTGGAAAGAGCGCATGGCCGAGCTTCTCATCGAGCTCGTTCAGAAAACGGACGAGCACGTAGATTTCTCCGCCTACGACGCATATGCCGTCATTCATGCGGGCGCCGGGCAGGAGACGGATTTCAACGGCGACTCGGATTATCAGGTCGCATCCGGCTTCGTGGAACCGTCCGAGATGGCGGAGGCGCTGGCGGATACACTCGGCACCCCGGGCGTTCCGACGAACGACCTGGTGGCCGGCGACACGCTCTTCATCGACAATCTCATGATCTGGCCCGAGGATGCGTCGCAGGACGGCTACACAATCGGTTCGCTCGGCATATACGCGTACCAGATCGGTTTGCGGCTCGGTATGATCCCGCTCTACGATACGACCCCCGAGGGGCGTGCCGATTCACAGGGCATCGGGAATTTCGATCTGATGGGCTACGGCATATACAACGCGCTCGGGTTCATCCCGGCCTTTCCCTCGGCGTTCAACCGTCTCCTCATGGGATGGGTGGAGCCCGTCGTCGTGAGCGCCGACGGCGACCTGCGGCTCTCCGATGTCAGCTCGGCGGTTGCGGATACCGCGCTCGTCAAGATCTGCATCAATTCGTCCGAGTATTTTCTCGTCGAAAACAGGGTCCACGACGCGAATTTCAACGGAGAATTCGATTTTATCGACATGAACGGAAACGGCGTTCCGGAGAATATGGACACGCTGCTGGGAGCCGAGTTCGACTTCTTTCTCACATCGGAAAGCGATCTCCGCATCTCCCGCGAGGGTCAGAGCGACAGCGTGATCACGGGGAGCGGCCTCATGATCTATCACGTCGATGAGGCCGCGATCGGCCGCGCCATCGGTGCGGGGGGCTACCCCAACGATGACTGGAAATGGAAAGGTGTCGACGTCGAGGAGGCCGACCATATCCAGGATCTCGACAACCGCTCGGGATACTTCGTTTACGGGAGCTTCTACGATTCATTCAGGGATGGGAACAACGATCGATTCGGACCGGATACCGATCCGTCTACCATCGACAATGGCGGAGCGCGGACGGGGATCGAGCTCAGAGACATCTCGTCCGCCGGGCACTTCATGACCTTCGAGGTCCGGTTCACTCCACCGATGGATTTCGTGAGGGGCGAGTTTCAGACGGATATCGCACGGCTGAGCCCGGTCGCCGTCGCGGTCGCCGGGGACGATCACGAGGGGCTTCTGATGGCGGCCGATTCGGGGGAGATATACATCGCCGATGTCGGGTCCGAGGCCTGGGATGGATCGGTCGAGAAGCTCGATATCGACTCGGGCGGCTTCTGGACGGCTTCGCCAGTCGTGGCCTCGATCGTCGATAGGGACGTAGGCGAGATCTACGTCACTGCGTCGGGGGGCCATCTGAATGCGTACGACTGGACCGGCGGGCCGGTCGCCATCGATGATGACGCCACTCCGGGGACTCTCGATCTCAGCGGCACCGAGCGCTCGACTCTCATCGTGGGCCCCGCTCTTTCAGAGGGGTGCCAGCAGCCGATTCTCGCTTTTTCATCTCAGTCGTTTTCGGGTGTCGTAGACAGCACCTATCTCATGATTCTCGGCTACGACGGAACGTGGCCGGGTAGCGGATGGAGGAGCAGAGGGCCTTTGGGTATCGAGTTCGCTCTTCTGAATGGGCGCCTCGCCTCGCATCCCGCATACGGTGTCGTCAAGGTGGACGAAAATACCACGCTTTATGGAGTCTACATCGCGACGTACGATTCCGATCGGGGGCTCTGCTTCAATTATATCCCCTTGAGAATGAATGATGCGGTTTCGTTCGGTCCGGAGGGACCGATGACTGTGGCCACCGGCGTATTCCGGGAGCCTAACGGGCTTCTGACGATCTCGACCGGCGATATCGACAGGGATGGATCGGACGAGATGGTGGCGGCGGTCGATAGCGTAGGGCTCTGTTATTTCGAGGCTGGGGGCGCCGTCCATCGCGTGCCGCTGCGGGGATATCATCCCTCCCCGCCAGTCCTCGCCGATGTGGATGGAGACGGAACTCTCGAGACGGCCGTTCGCGACGGGTCGTTCTGCTATCTCTACTCGGGATTAGGAGTGAGCGCCGGCGGCTGGCCGGTGGCCATCGATGGAACGATCGTCGGTCACGAGAGCCTCGAGTCCACGGCGCCGCCCGTGGTCGGCGACGTCAACGGCGACGGCGAGATGGAGATCGTTTTTCTCATCGCGGGAGATATTCATGCGTTCGATTTCCGCGGCGGCGAGATCGAGGGCTGGCCGCTCGTCGGCGAAGGAGAGCGCGCATCGGCGCTCGCGCTCGTCCGCGGGGAGTCGGACGAGCTCTACGTCGCCGGGTGCGCATCTGTCCTTCCTTATACGGCGGGCGTCGGAACCGGCGCGGTGTCATCGATCAGAAGGTATGACCCGGGAGTCGAGGCCGACTCGGTGGACGGGGCGTGGCGGACATACAGGCATGATTCGCATGGGTATGGAAGACAGGACAACAGCGAGCCGGCCGCGAACAAGCGCTCGGATCGCGTGGATCCTTCGACATTCATCATATATCCGAATCCGGCGGGGGGATCGTCGTTCACGGTTCGTTTGCTCATCTCGGCGCCCGCCAGGGTCAAGGTGACTCTCGTAGATCTCGAGGGGGAGAAGGTGACCGCTCTGGAGCGATCCCACAACTGGTTCAGCGGCAGTGCCGTGCCCTTCGAGCAGGAGTTCTCAAC
>JAQTVX010000145.1 GCA_028706585.1 Candidatus Krumholzibacteriia bacterium
CCGTCGACCCGGCCGGCGAAGCTCCCGCTTCGACGGCCTGGGAATGTGAAAGGGTCTGCTCCGCCGTCCCGGCCTGCGGCAGGCCACGCGAGGTATCGGACCCCGTCACTGCGGCCAGGCTCTCGGCACGCACGCCCGCCGGACCCGGCCGCTGCGCCGTGCCGGCCTCATTGTTGGATTCCACGACGGCAGGCGACGGCGTCCCGCGCCCCTTGCTCTCGCGAACGGTCCGGTTTATGGCCGCCCACCAGATGATGAACGCGGCAAAGAGGATCGCGATGCCTATTCCGGCGACGCGCAGCATGCTGACGCGCGGTCCTTTGCCCGCCTCGCTCGGGATGGGTTCCTCCGCGACCTTGGCCGCCGGGATCACCGGGAGCATCTTCTCCCCGCGCGGCGCTTCGATCGAGAGCTTCGCCGGCTCGACCTTGCTTTCGGCCGGTTTCGCCGGGGCCGGGCCGCTCACCGGCGCCTGCGCTCCCTTCCCGCAAAAACAGACAAGCTCGATCGGCGGCACCTTCTCCCCCCCCATCACTTTCAGATTCCGCTGGAGCTCGCCCTCCGACATGTCTTCGATTCGACAACACAGGACTATGCCATCGACGAGGCCGGCGAGCGGATTGACCTTCGCGTCCTCCGTGTAGAGCGTGGAGCAGTAGATCACGACGTCATGTTTCGCGCGCACAAACTCCCGAATCTTCTCGAACTCCCTGAGGGCGAATGGAATGGTTCGCGAAACGGGGAACGAACCCGGCCCCGTAACGCTCACGCCCTCGATTCCGATCGAGTGCGCGACTGTCTTGAGCGAGCTTCCGTAGAGGAGCAGATCGAGAAATCCGTGCTCCTCGATGTTCTCGACGAGCCCGCTAAGGCCGGGATGCAAGAAATCGCAATCGACGATGAGCACGCTCTTGCCGTGCTGCGCCAGAGAGTGGGCTATCTGGAGCACCGCGAAATCACGCGAGAGCCCCTTCTCTCCGACGGAAAGCGCGAGAAACGCGGCTCCAGATCGCTCCTTTATCCGTTTCTCGATTTGCGCTCCGGCGTCCTTGAAATGGCCGAGCTCGCTCGCCGAGGAGAAATCCCTGTTGTCCATGAAGGCGCGCATACGCTCCTCATCGATGAATATCGTGTATCCGCCCTCCACGGCATCGCATGAGCCGTTCTTCGCCTTTCCCCGCTCCTCACCGGTCATTTCAATCACTCCCTCCGGAGAATATTCCGAACCCTTCTGCGAGCTTCGCGATCAATATTCCTTCCTCTTCTGTGCGGATCGTTCTCGGATCGATGATCACCGAGCACCCCTTGACGCGCGTGAGCACGGAGGGGCTTCCCGCGCGCAGGATCGCCGAGAAACGCTCGGCTTGATCAGAGGCAAGGTTAATCTGCACGACGGCCGTCCGCAAGGGATTTATCGGGAAGCTTCCCCCGCCGATCGACGACTCCGATTCCTCCACGGCGACGCCGATGTCTCGGGCGCACGACTCCTTGAGGCGCGCTGCGATCCGGACGGCCCTCTCGCGCACGGATTCGATCGATTCGGTTATCATCCGAAGCGACGGGATCTCATCGAAACGCCCGTTCCAGTAATCGAGAAGCACCCGCTCGAGCCCCGCAAGCGTGAGCTTGTCGAGACGGAGAGCGCGCGACAGGTGGTTCTCCTTCATACGCGCGATCAGATCGGAACGGCCGACCAGGGCGCCCCCCTGCGGGCCTCCAAGAACCTTATCGGTGCTGAAGCATACGAGATCCACGCCGCTCTCGAGCACTGTCTCGATTGAATCCTCACCCTCGATCCCCCTTGTTCGCAGCGGGTAGAGAACACCGCTCCCCTGGTCGTACATGACTGGAACACCGTGCTCCCGCCCGATCTCGGCCAGCTCAACGAGGGACACCTCGTTCGTATAACCCACTATGCGGTAATTGCTCGTGTGCACTTTGAGCAGGAGCGTGGCCCCATCGCGTACCGCCTTCTCGTAATCCTTGCGATGGGTCCGGTTCGTCGTTCCCACCTCGATCACGCGCGCCGCGGCGAGTGCGAGAATCTCCGGAAGACGAAAGCTCCCCCCGATCTCTACGAGCTCTCCCCTCGAGATCGCAACCGCGCCGGCGCCGGCGAGCGTCTGCACGGCCAGCAGCACCGCCGCCGCGTTATTGTTCACGACGAACGCGCCGCCCGCGCCGGTGATGAGGGACAAGAGCCGCGCGACCCTGAGCCCGCGCTCTGTGCGCTTGCCGCTTTTCAGATCTATCTCGAGATCGACATAACCGCTCGCGGCAGCGGCGATCGCCGCGCATGTCTCCGCAGCGAGCACCGCGCGTCCGAGATTCGTGTGAAGAACGACCCCTGTCGCGTTGATAACGCGGCGTACGCCCGTCACGGAGAGAGCATCGAGCTCCGCTGACACTTCATCCGCGATAGCAGAGGCGATATCTCGCTCGCCAATCCGATCAACCGAACCATTGAGCAGCGCCTCGCGGTGGCGGTCGATCGATTCCCGCACAATAGCCGTTATCCCCTTCCTGGAAAGGAGCGTGACACGCCGCGAGATGCGCTCGTCCTCCAGAACCTTCTCGACTGATGGTAATTTCTTGAGCGACGATTGAATATCCATTTCCCTTAACCTTGTTACTCAAGCCGGATTTGCCATCTTCTACCATATATTGTAGGTAGCGTCAACTATTTTCCCAACATATAGGCGTGCCTTCGGGATAATCCTGCGCCCCCAACGGATGGACAAAGGACCCGGCCCGCACGCGCTCCAGGCGAAAATGCTCCTTGATGAAGAGTGATGCTTCTGTTAAGAGTGAAAAACGTGAAGCCTCGAAAAGGAGCCTCTGATGAAGCGAAGGTTGCGCCATGTATGGATCCTCTCTTTCTTCTGCGCGCTCATACTCTCAGGGTGCGCCGCCCATAAACCTGGGCTCGAAGGCCTCTACTCCGGTCTCAAAGAACAGCCGGCGGCGATGGATGCGCGCGTTCTCACAGGAAAAGTGATAGTGATCGACCCTGGACACGGCGGAGCGCTGCACGGGGCGCTCGGCGCCGACAGCTTGCGCGAGGAGGACGTGAATCTCGGCATCGCGCTCTATCTCTGGGGGCTCTGCAAGGACGCTGGAGCGGACGCGCACCTGACGCGGACGGCCGATCGTGACTATCTGCCATCCGGCTCGAATGAGCCGGCCGACGATCTGAATGCGCGCATGGAGAAGGCGAATGGGTTGAGCCCGGACGTCTTCATCTCGATTCATCACAATTCCAGTCTTCCAGTGCGGCGGGACGTGAACAAGATCGAGCTTTATTACCGCGCGAGCGACCCGGGCGCCTCGCTCGAGCTCGCGCAGGACCTCCAGCTGCATCTGGCCCGGAACCTCGGCATCGAAACGTCGGAGGTCAAGCCTGGCAACTACTACGTTCTGAGGTCTTCGACGGCTCGCGCGGCGGTGCTCGGAGAGGCGAGCTATCTCTCGTCACCCGCCGTCGAGGAACGGCTCAAGCTCTCGGAAAAGCAGAGACTCGAGGCCGAAGCCTATTTCCTGGGTCTCGTCGAGTATTTCTCGAGGGGGGTTCCCAGCATCGCGAGAATCTCGCCCGCGCGCGACACTATCGATAGCCCGACTGAAATTTGCTTTTCGGTGCGAACGGACGGCGGGATTCCGATCGATCCGGCATCCGCGAGAATCGCCATCGGGCCGCGCGAACTCCCCGTGCCGTTCGATCCAGTCACCTCGACAATGCGCATCGCTCCCGATCCCGCCCTTCCGAATGGAACCTATGTAGTGTGGGGAAGCGCGCGAAGCACGAGCGGAGCGACGGCACGAAGCCGGCCGTTCACGATACTCCTCGCGCGTCCGCCGCGTTTCATATTGCCTCTCGCGCCGGATGAGAAGCCCGGTGGGATCGTCTCGTTGTCAGCGATCGTACTCGACGCGCTGGGAATGCCGGCGGCAGACGGCACGCCGGCAGCGGCGCGCTCTATCAAGGACGGAACGACGCGTTCCGGGATCTGCATGAACGGAATGTTCACTGTCGAGGTTCCGCGCGAGCTCGCCGTGGAGCCGTTCGTATTGACGGCGTCCAACGTCGTTGACACGCTGCGCTTCGCCGCTCTCGTAGAAATTCCACGCATCGCGGTCATAGCGCAAGACGCGCTCACCGAAGAAGGGATCGATGGCGCGACCGTTCTTGTGGGTTCTAAAGAGAGCTTCGCCACAGACGAGCAGGGACGCCTTCTCATTCCCTCGAGCGGCGGCGCCGAGACGCTCCTCGTCACCGCGGCCGGCTATCGACCTTTTCTCATCGACGCGGAGATGACGCGCGGAGAGTCTATCATCGTTCGCGTCCCGCTCGATCCTCTTTTCGGCGGCGTTTTCAACGGCAAGAGGATCGCGCTCGATCCTGCCGGAGGCGGAACCGATTCCGGAGGCCGGGGCAGCGGCGGCCTCAGAGGCGCCTCGGTGAATCTCGCGGTGGCGCGCGAACTGCGCGACCTCCTCGAACGCGCAGGGGCCAGCGTCACGCTCACGCGCCAAGGGGACGAGCCGATCTCCGCGCAGGAGCGGGTCTACATCGTCAACCGATCGAACGCCGATCTCGCAATCGGCATCAGACACGGCGCGCCGAACGAGCCCGCCGATTCGCCTCGCATCGCCCTTTACTACCCCGGAAGCAAGCGTGGGCTCGCGATCGCGGAGAGATTTGCCTCATCCCTCGATTCCCTTCCGCCCCAGGAAACCTTCGCGACCGGGGAGTGCGCTGGCGTCTTCCTCCAGCAGACGGCGTGCGCGGCATGCGAGATCTACTGCGGCCCCGTTGAGGATGAGACCCGCGAGATCCTGATGATGAAACCTCAATGGCTCCGTTTCGAGGCCGAACGGATGCTGGGAGCGACAGCCGCATACTTCGGATTCGAGGCCGCGCAGCGCGGCATCTGCACTGTTAGAGTCGTCTCGCGTGGAGAGCCGGCAGCAGACGCGTCAGTCGACATCGACCGACTGTTCACTCGAACGACGGACGCGAGCGGCGTGGTTTCATTCGACCTGATCGATTCGGGATCGCACCTCGTCACCGTCCGGGCGTCCGATGGGCGCTCGGCGCTCGTCATGATACGGGTTGCTTCGGACGCTCATGAGTTTGTCATAGAGCTCCAGTGAGACGTAGGAGCGGGTTCTCAACATGGGGAGAATCAGCGAGCATGACCGGACAATGCGAAAGAGGCTCCTGCTCATTTTTCCCGCGGTGATCCTCGCGCACCTTCTCGCTCTCGTGACGCTCGCGCGCGTCGACCTTATGCATAACATGATCACGCTCGGCTATCGGGGTCCGCTGACTCTGGAGCCCGAAATCTCCATCCTGGACAACAGAACTCCCGAGAGCAGAGTTACATCCAAGGAGCGGCGCGCGATGGTTGTCCAGAACGTTTTCATCGAGGGAGAGGACAAACCGACGCGCGTGAAGGGGAAGGAAGAACCGCACAAAGAGGCGGAGAAGAAGACGGAACAGATGATCGCCTTGGAAGTGCCGGGTGATTACTCGTTCCGCACCTACCCGTCCCACGCGAGAGTCCCCTACCGCGAGGACTACGTCATCCTCCGAATGGTGAAACCGGAGTACCCGTTCGACGCCCTCGCCAACGCTGAAGAGGGATACGTGCTCGTCGAGGCATACATCGACGCCGGCGGCGCCGTGAACGAAGCATACGTGAGGAGCTCGTATGGACCCCGCAGCTTCGAGACCGCCTCGCTAACCGCGGTGAAGCAGTTCCTCTTTCAGCCGGTGCGCGAGAATGGAAAGCCGATATCGTTCTGGGTAAGCTTCCTCGTGCGGTTCCAGCTCCGCCGCTAGCGTGCGCTCCTCAGCGTTTCGAATTCCACGGCGCGTT
>JAQTVX010000146.1 GCA_028706585.1 Candidatus Krumholzibacteriia bacterium
GGATTGGCGGAGCGACAAGGTCCTGAGGCATCTGGAGGCGCTTCTGGCGGTGATGGACAGGGAACATTCGCTGATTATAAGCGGCGCTGGAGACGTGGTCGAACCGGATGATGGAATCGTGGCAATCGGATCAGGGGGTGCATATGCCCTAGCAGCCGCCAGAGCCCTAATGAACAACACGAAATTAGACGCGCATGCCATTGTGCTTAAATCACTTGAAATCACGTCTGGTATATGCGTTTATACGAACGCGCAGATAACAGTAGAGGTCATCTAGCCGAAATGGAAGAGTTTACACCCAGTCAGATCGTCCAGGAGCTCGACAAGTATATAATCGGGCAGGACGAGGCAAAGCGGTCGGTGGCTATAGCGTTGAGAAACCGCTGGCGCCGGCGCCGAGTCGACGAGTCGATTCGCGACGAAATCATGCCGGCGAACATCATAATGATCGGACCGACGGGTGTCGGAAAAACTGAAGTGGCCCGGCGTCTTGCGCGTCTCGCCCAAGCTCCATTCGTGAAGGTGGAGGCATCGAAGTTCACCGAGGTCGGCTATGTGGGGCGGGACGTCGATTCGATGATAAGGGATCTCGTCGATCTCGCCGTGACGATGGAAAAGGAGCGCTCTTTCGCGGAGGTAGAGGGTCAGGCGCGCAAGCGTGCGATGGAACGTCTCGTGGCCCTTCTCCTTCCGGCGTCCCCTGCGCCCGCGGGACCGGAGGATGAAGATGCCGAGGAACGGAGAGGTCGCACGAGGGAGAAGCTCGCACAGAAGCTCGAGAAGGGAGAACTCGATGCGCGCGAGGTCGCCATAGAGATCGAGGACCGGGCGCATCCTCTCATCGAGGTTTTTTCCAGCGCGGGCCTGGAAGAGATGGGGCTCAAGTTCCCGGAGGCGCTCTCGGGCATGATCCCCCGTCGGAAGAAGGGACGCTCGGTAACGGTGGAAGAGGCGAAGAAGATCCTGACGCAGGAAGAGAAAGAGCGCCTCGTGGATATGGACAAGATCGTATCGCGCGCCATCAAGGCCGCCGAAGAAACGGGCATCATATTTATCGACGAGATCGATAAGATCGCGAGCCGCGGAACCACCCACGGCCCCGACGTTTCCCGCGAGGGCGTGCAGCGCGATATTCTTCCGATCGTCGAAGGATCGAGCGTCACGACGAAGTACGGCGTAGTGAAGACTGACCATATGCTTTTCATAGCCGCGGGTGCCTTTCACATGACGAAGCCGTCGGACCTTATACCGGAGCTTCAGGGGCGCTTTCCGATCAGGGTCGAGTTCAAGGCGCTTACGGCGGCCGACTTCGAGCGGATTCTCCTGGAGCCGAAGAATGCACTGATCAAGCAGTACACCGCCATCATGGAGGCCGATAACTGCAAGGTCACTTTCACTCAGGAGGCGGTCCATGAGATAGCCCGCACTGCGTTTCTCGTCAACGAAAAGATGGAGAACATCGGTGCGAGAAGGCTGCATACGGTGATGACGACGCTTCTCGAGGATTACCTGTTCGAGATTCCGAGCGAGACATTGAGGAGCGTGTCCATCACCGGCGGAACGGTTCGCAAGAAGCTCGATGCCATAATTCGCGATGAAGATCTCGCCAGATACATTCTTTGAGAAGGAGCGTGTATGAAGCTGAGCAAGAAAGATTTTCTGTCCATCCGCGATCTTTCGAGGAAAGAGCTTGATGTGGTGCTCGACCTCTGCGCGAAGCAGAAGCCCCTTGCCAAGCAATTCCACCTCGAACAAACTCATCCGGGCCGCGTGCTCGCATGCATATTTCATAAGCCCAGCCTTCGGACGCGTCTGAGCTTCGAGATCGCGATGCGGCAGCTCGGAGGCTCCAGCCTGTTCATCACTGAGGCCGAAATAAAGATCGGAAGTCGAGAGGCGACGAAAGACGTCGCGAAGGTTCTCTCGCGCTACGTCAACGGGATCATGATACGTACCTTCGAGCAGCAGCTAGTCGAGGAGCTTGCCCGTTATGCCGATGTCCCGGTGATCAACGGGCTCACAGATCTGCTCCATCCATGCCAGGTGCTCGGCGATATATTCACGGCCATCGAGAAGCTCGGCGGTATAGACGGGAAGAAAGTCGTGTTTATCGGCGACGGCAACAACGTCGCCCGAAGCTGGCTCAACGCGGCCGCGCGATTCGATTTCAAGTTTGTCCTGGCCGCGCCTGAGGGATACCAGATAGAAGATTCATTCGTCGATGCAGTGATGAAGGATGGCTCCCCCGACTATGAATGGATTCCGGATGCTCGCAGAGCCGTGCGGGATGCAGACGTCGTCTACACCGACGTTTGGACTAGCATGGGACAGGAAGGCGAGAAGGAGAAACGTCTCAAGGCATTCGCAGGCTACCGTGTCGATGATGATATCATGAAGCTCGCGAGCGCCTCCTCGATCTTCATGCACTGTCTGCCGGCCCACCGCGGCGATGAGGTGACCGATTCGGTGATCGACGGGCCGCACTCGGTCGTATTCGATGAGGCCGAGAACAGGCTCCATATTCAAAGGGCCATCATAGCTCTGCTTGTGCGGGGAGAATGAGCATGGAAATCGGTTCGGCTGCCGCTCGATCTGCGGGAATGAGAAAAGCGGCCGCGCGCGCGTCAGAAACGACATTGCTTCGGAGAATGGCGTTTCTTGCGGCAACGGCCTTGATCGCCGCATGCGCCGTCCGAGAGCCTCCGCCTGGAGGGCCCGAGGACAAGACGCCTCCATCGGTTGTCATGACGCTTCCGGCCGCCGATTCCGCCGGAGTCTCCCGTGACCTCGATCCTGTTCTTTTTTTCAGCGAGAAAGTGGACCCGGCCAGCTTCAAGAACAGGGTATTCATTTATCCTCCGGTGGAGTTTGAACACCTCAAGGTCAAGGGGGAGCGGCTCGAGATCGATTTCAAGGGCCTGTTGCCCGAGACGACGATGTGTCTTCTCGTGCGATCGGGAATCAAGGACTACCATGGCATTTCGAGCAAGCAGAACTATCTTCTTTACTTCTCTACGGCCGATTCCCTGGCGAAGGGTGAGATCTCCGGGATCATTCTCTTCAAGGACAAACCCGATTCGACCGGAGTAGCCGAGCTTTTCGCCATCAAGGGAGACACGACGCTCACGCTCGGCGCAATGAACCGCTCGCGCGTCGCGTTTGCCGACGCGCATGGAGAGTTCATCCTTCGAGCGGTGCCGACAGACGGTTCGAAATGGCTGCTGCGCGTTTTCAAGGATCCCGACGGCGACGCGAGATACTCGGAGGGCAAGGAGTTCTGCGCGCTCTATCCCGATACCATCGTTCTGCGGCCGCTCCATGAGAGCGTTACGGATATCCGTTTGACGATCATCGATCCGAATGAGCCGGGTTCGATCACCGGCCTTCTCGCCAACGAGACTGGATTCGCGATCGCGCCGATGATTCGCCTCCAACCCGCCAAGCCGGGCGCGAAAGCGAAGACAATCACGGCGCGTCCGGATTCGACAGGTGCGTACACACTCGCCAGAGTGCCGCCCGGTGAGTATCTCTTCTCCGCCTTCATCGATATCAAGGTTGATACGCTCTGCGGGACCTATCCCGATCCGCAGGACACCACGCGCACCCTATCCGAGCCGTGCATAGCGCTTCCCGACACGTTGAAGCTGAAGCCCGGAGAGGAGAAGAAGCTCGAACCGATGACACTCAAGTAAGGGGATAAAGCTCATGGAATTCGACTTTTCGAAAATGCACGGCGCCGGCAACGATTTCGTTATGATAAACGACATGGATGAGTGCTGCCGCCTCTCGACTGCGACCATAGCGCGGCTGTGTTCGCGCCACCGCGGCATAGGGGGAGACGGGCTCATTATGATTCGTCCGAGCGCCATCGCGAGCTTTGCGATGCGCTACTTCAACAGCGATGGGGGAGAGGCCGACATGTGCGGTAACGGCGCTCGATGCGCCGCGGCATTCGCGCATGAGGCCGGCATTGCAGGTGGAACGATGCTCTTCGAGTCCCGCGCGGGCACCGTCAGCGCCGAGATCCTGGAGGACGGGGTGCGGATATGTATCGCAGATGTGCGTGATCTGAGGATTGGAACGAAGATCGATTCGGTCAGCCTTCCGGTTCATTTCGGCGTCTGCGGGGTACCGCACGCGGTGATAGTCGACAACCGCCTTTATGGAAAGTCGCACGATGATTTCGTTCGCCTTGCGCGCAGCGTGAGGCGGGATCCGGCCTTCGGGACCGCAGGCGCGAACGTAAACGTGGTCACCTTCGCCGAAGACGGGCGATGCCTTTACCGAACGTACGAGCGCGGCGTAGAAGATGAAACGCTGGCGTGCGGAACGGGTGCCGTCGTCGTCGCCACGGCGCTCGTCCACCTCGCGCTCGCTGAATCGCCGGTCACCTGCGAGACCCGCGGAGGGGATCGGCTCGAGGTCGCCGTGACGAAGACGGCGAGCGGCGCCGCGAACTGCCGGTTGAAAGGACCCGTCGCCGTTTCTTTCCGCGGGACATTCCGTATCGAAGATTACGAGTGCATATGATGCATCGTTTCGCGCGAAACCTGCTCATCGCATGTGCCATCTGCTTTGTCGCGCCGTGCCAATTGAACGCGCAGTATCCATTCGGCAAGAACAAGGTTCTGTACGCGCCGAAGGATTGGAAGCTCCTGCAGACGGCTCACGTCGACATCTACTACTATCCGGACGAGTTGAGAGTAGCCCAGTTCATCGCGGCTCTGGCTGATTCCGTCTACGATGAGTATGCGTCGTTCTTCGTCGTTGAATTCGAGAACAGGATTCCAGTCATCCTTTACGGGACGCACCACGATTTCAAGGAAACGAATGTGATCCCGAACTTCATTCCGGAATCTGTGGCCGGATTCACGGAATTCATCAAGGGAAGAATCGCGCTCCCGTTCACCGGCTCCTATCCGAAGCTCCGGAAGGTATTTCGCCACGAGCTGACGCACGAGTTCATGCTCAACAAGCTGCACGTCGTGATGAGCGAGCGAAAGCACCCGAACTACAACGAGCCGCCGCTCTGGTTCGTCGAGGGACTTGCGGAATTCGCGGCAAACCGCGGCACGAATACGGAGGCTCATATGTTTCTGAGGGACGCAGTGACTGGCGATTTGCTGTCACCGCTGCCCGACATGTGGAGAATCGATGGCACGTTTCTCATGTACAAGGAAGGGGAAAGCGCCGTTCAGTACATCGCAAATCGATTCGGCGAGAACTCCATCCGATTGATCCTTGAAAACTGGTGGAAGAGCGACCGTTTCGATCTCGTGCTCGAAAAGACTATTGGGATATCTGTCAAGCGGCTGAGCGATGATTGGGAAGAGTTCCTGAGGCGCCGGTATTACCCTTCGATCATGGAACGCAGGAAGATCGATGAGATAGGAAAAGCGCTCGTGGAGGGAGAAGCGGCGTTCGAGATCTATCCCGCGTGTGATCCCGCCGCAGGAAAGGGCTCACGCGTCTTCTGCGTCGGATACAATCGTGGGAGCATCGATATCCTCGAGCTGGTTACCGGCGATCAGGGACAAGGACGGGAGAGGATATTTATCCGTGGCGGGCAAAAGAGCGATTTTGAGTCGATCCCCCCGCTGAGCAGCCGCATCTCGCTGCGGGGGGACACGCTGCTGTTCGTATCGAAAGCGGGGGCGCAGGACGCTGTCTACCTTTACGATGTGGCGCGCAGGCGCATTATCAAGAAATTCTCCATTCCGGTCGCTCGAGTGCTGAGCTCACCGACGCTTTCTCCCGATGGACGCTCAGTCGCCTTCTCGGCCATGGATGGTTTCGGAAAATCGGATCTCTTCGTTTACGATCTCGCGAGCGACTCCTACGAGCGCCTCACCGATGATTAC
>JAQTVX010000147.1 GCA_028706585.1 Candidatus Krumholzibacteriia bacterium
CCCGCGGCTCGCAAGGGGGATGAGAGTGAATGATTGCAGCCGCTAGACCGGGAAAAATGTTCCGCCCCGCGCTCGCCTTGGGCGCTCTGCTTCTCGCGGCGGTCGTCGTGCGGATTATCTTCCTCGTTCAGATCGGAAATTCGGACGTCGGCAACTTTCTCTCTCTCGATTCGCGATTCTATCAGGAGCTTGCCGGCGATCTCGCGGCGGGGGCGAAGCTGCCCGCGGGGCCCATCAGCTTCAATCCGCTTTATCCTCTGTTTCTCGGCTTCACGTTCAAGATCTTTGGCGATGGGCTCATGGCGCCGCGCATCATCCAGCTCGTGATGGGTATTCTCACGATCGTGCTCGTCTACCATGCCGGCGCGAGGATCGTGGACGGACCACGCAAGGGACGGCCGTCGGGCGTGGCCGTCGCTCCGGTCGCGGCGGCAATGGCTTTGCTGTACGCGCAATTCACGCTGTATGAGGGGATGATCCTTTCGACTTCGCTCGAGGTGTTTCTCCTCGTGGCGGCCTTCGTTCTCTCGCTCTCGCTCGATGGGGATATGACGGGGGAGCGGGTGATGAAGATCGGGTCCAAAAAGATCTCATTGTGGCTCTCGGGCGCCCTGCTCGGTGCCTTTTGCGGGATCGGCTCTCTGGGCAGACCGAACCTTTTCCTGCTTCTCGTTGTTGCTCTTCCGGTCTGGCTCATCTGGAGAGGCCGCAGAAAACGGCGCGGCATGCAGGCAGCTGCGGGCTGCATCATCGGAGCAGCCATCTTTCTCGCTCCGCCGATCGCCTACAACGCGGTGCGCACCGGTCGATTCGTTCCCGTGACCACCCATGGCGGGATCAATTTCTACATTGGGAACCTGCTCGGAAGCGAAGGTTTGTTCCATCCGCCGAACGGTATGCGGGCGGACATGCGCGGCATGATCGACGACGCCAAGACGATGGCGGAAATCGAGACAGGGCATAGCATGACTGAACCGGAGGTGTCCGATTATTTCTTTCGCAAAGCTCTCGGCGAGATCAGGAGCAATCCCGGGGCATGGCTCCGTCTGATAGGGAGGAAATTCATCCTCTTCTTCAACGGCGCCGAGGTTCCGGACGTCCCCAACGTGTTCTTCTATGAGCAATCGTGCGGCGTTCTCAAATTGCTTTTTGTGCCTTTCGCGCTGATCGCGCCGCTCGGTATCTGCGGGCTCGTCGTGCTTTTCCGAAGCGGACGGAACCGGAGCGTCGTTTCGCTCTTTCTCGGATGCGCGATTCTGTCGATCCTCGCTTTTTTCGTCAACACGCGCTATCGCCTTCCCGCCGTTCCAATCCTGATTCTGTTGGCCGCTTTCTTCGTCGCCTGGGCGGCGCGGGAGAT
The DNA here is from genome assembly GCA_028706585.1 of Candidatus Krumholzibacteriia bacterium. Lineage (GTDB taxonomy): Bacteria > Krumholzibacteriota > Krumholzibacteriia > Krumholzibacteriales > Krumholzibacteriaceae > SSS58A. The sequence goes on from JAQTVX010000147.1 coordinate 1,361, forward strand.
CTCGCGGAAGAGGTTCAGGATAGTCGCCCTCATGGCGGCCGTCGCCGTCGGGCTCTTCTTGCTCGTTTCACACCGGACCATGGTGAAGATGAACAACAGTGCCGCTTACGCGATGCTCGGCAATTACTTCGTGGAGAACGATAATGTGACCAAGGCCGGAGAGGCGTTCGCCGAAGCCTACCGGCTCGCCCCGGAGAACGCCGACGCGATTATCAACTATGCGCGGATTCTGCGTAGGCAGAACCGGCTGCAGGAATCCGTCGATCTCTACAAGCGTGCGTATGACCGGATGCCGCGCTTCCCGCATCTGGCGCTGGAATATGGCTCATTGCTCGAGACCCTCGGCTGGCGCGAAGAAGCGGAGCGCTTGTACCGGGAGACACTCTTGAATGGAAAGACGCAGGAGCAGGTTCTCGCGTGCAAGCTTCTTGCCCATTCGGCGCTCGCTGCCGGGGAGCGGGAAAAGGCGATTTCGTGGATCAAACGTGCGCTCGATATCGCCCCGCAGGATTTGCAGCTCGCGAAACTGCTCGAGCGGATCGAGAGCGGGCGTTGAGCCACCCTTTGCTCTTGCCGGGGCCGGGACGAGGGTGTACATTTCGAGCCGTGATCCGGGAGCCAGAGCGGCGCAGCATGAATCGGTGAGGTTTTCGCAGCGATGCCGTTTCTCTTATCCGTCCTCTTGCGCCATAAGAAGGCGATTCTTGCCATAACGATCGCGGGAATGGTTGTTTCCGTGGTGGTGAGCCTCGTTGTGCCCCCGCGGTACGTCGCATCAACAGCGTTCGCCGCCGCCGGCGTCGAGAAGGACATCACCGGTCTCAGAGATGTTTTCGCACCGATGGGATCGTTTGGCGAGACTTTTGCGGCGTTCTTGCGTGCGCGCAAGAACTACATCCTCGACTCCTTTATACGGAGCCGCCGGATGAGCGATATCATTGATGCGCGGTTCGATCTCAAAGGCATGTACCATGTATCCGATCCCGAGGAGGCTCGGCGCGAACTCCGAAGGCACACAAGCATCGTTGTGCGGGACGAGGGAGTCGTCTTTCTGAACTTTGAAGACCGTAGCCGCGAAAGGGCGATCGCCGTAACGGAGATGTACCTGGTTCAGCTGGACAGCCTTCTTGTCGAGCTGACCATAGAGGATTCGATGGGGCGGATCGCGTTTCTGAGCGGCGAGATCGCCCAGCGGAAGATGGACATCGCCGTGTCCGATTCGCTTCTCCAGGATCATCTCGGGCGATACGGCCTGTACGACATGCAGCAGCAGTTGCGGGCGATGCTCGACATCGTATCCGAGCTGAGCGGCCGCCTCAGCATCCTCGACATCGAAAAGAAGCTCCTCGAGATGACCATGAAGCCAGGCAGCGGCGAGCTGGACAGGATTCAGCTCGAGTGCAACAAGCTGCGCGAACAGCTTCTTCTCCTGAGGGAGACCGGTGCGGAGCCGAGTCTCTTTCCACCCCTGAAGAGGCTCCCCGAGATCAGCGCCAGGTATATGCAGCTGGCGGGCGAACGTCGGATGCAGGAATTCGTCCTCGGGTACCTGCGCCTGAGACTTGCAGACGCGGAGATCTCCGCGCGCAACCATGCGAATGTTCTCAGGGTCATCGATCCTCCCGCGGCCCCGGCAAAGCGTTCCTGGCCGAAGCGAAAGCAGATAGTGATGATTTCGACCGCAGCCGCGTTCTTCTGGGCATGCTTCTTCATGATGGTCTGGGAGCGCTGGAGGGAGGAGGCATTCAAGAGGGAGCGGCGTCCCAACGGGGGTTTCGTCGGTTAGTGAATTCAAATCGGAAAGCGAATGCAGGTTACGAATGAAGCTCCTGCTCTGCGGAGAAGCGATCAATGCGAAACGACTATTGCTGTTCGTAGTGGTCCCGCTCGCCTGCCTCGCCGTCGCGGCGACTATCTTCTTGCCTTCCGGCCTGATACGCCTTGCCGTGATGCTCACGCTCGTTCTTCCCATCGCCTTCTTGTTCCTTGATCGACCATCCATCGTGTTCTATATCCTGATTCTGATTCTCTTTTCTAACCTCGACGTCTATGCGCCATTCAGACTCTACCGATACGTCATCATTTTCGTCTTCGCATCTTTCGCGCTCGCGCTCGCGAGCGGAAGGCGTGTCGTGACGCACCATCCGCTCATGATCGCGCTCCTGGGGGCGTTCACGATCATCGCGTTTCAGTCCATATCCGTCGCGCGTGATTACGATCTCGCGGTACGGAAGATGGGCTGGTTTGTCAAAATGCTGGTCGCGCTGGCGATCATGACGCAGTTTACGCGGGACCGAAGCGAGTTTCGAAAATTTCTCCTCGTCTTGGCGGCGGGGATTCTATTGTCGGATTTTCTTCCTTTCGTCGTGAGGCCTCCGGCGCAGTTGAGGAGCCTCTCGCTGCTATGGGGCCAGGGCGTCGTGCGGTATGGTGGATTCATCTACGAACCGAACGTCTTCGCGATGTGCCAGCTTTTCCTGATCCCTATCCTCATGTTTTTCGTCGGCGCCTATAGAAAGCCGGCCATAGGTTTATTTCTTGTTGCCTCGATTATTGCGAGCATTGGAGTCCTGACGCTGAGTTTCTCGCGCGGAGGCTTCGTCGGGCTCATTTGTCTCTTGCTCACGCTCATCGTAGTCGAGCGGAAAAACAGGGCGATTCTCTTCTTGGGGCTCGTGCTCATTGTGGTGGGTATTATCGCCGTACCGGACGTGTACTGGGAACGGGTGGGATCGCTTTTCGATTTTGCTGCGAAAAGAACCGACGACTTCGCCATCTCTACGCGTGTTGAAACCATACGAGCGGCATTCCGTCTCGGGCTCGAGAATCCGCTCCTCGGCGTCGGAATCGATAATTTCATGGGGCGCTCGCAATATCTCATCCCATTCACGCTGACCGTTCATAACGCGTTCATGCAGATATTCGCCGAGCTCGGGCTTATAGCATTCGCGGTGTTCATCGGGATGATAGCCTACAACGTGATTATCATAAGGCGCCTGATGGCCAGGCGCGACGATCCCGAGGCGGCCCTGCTCGGCCGTGCGCTTTGCATGCAGCAAGTGGCGATGCTCGTCAACTCGTTCTTCATCCCCGTTGCGTATGAAATGGTCTTCTGGTTCATGCTCGTCATGCCGGCGATCGGTGAATACGCTTACCGCGTTACGCCGGGAGCGTCGTCACGCGCGGATGAGGGTTCGACCGGAAGAAAATAGCTCTTGAGCTTGAAGCACGACAGGTAGAAGCCGCCGCCGATCGGAATGTTCACGAAGTCGTAATACCCATCGAATTCCGACTGCTCGATGATCGGCTGTTCCTGCACCTTTATGGGCATCCGGGCGCGGTCCCATTCCCCGCGGTGAATCTGGACATTGCCCAGCAAGAGAAGGTCGGGCTTTCGCTCGAAAACGTAGGCCCCGTCGGCCTTGAGGTGGCCCGGTTGCCTGCTTACGACTTGGCCATGCCGGGCGATTTGCGGTTCGGTCAGACCGAGGATGTCGACGATCCGCGTATCGGTGTAATAGCCGATCGCCCCCGTCGATCCGCACCCGATGCTCGTTCCTTCAGGCAAAATATCCTGCAACCGCTGTCCGAGAAGCGCGAAGGCCCGGACCGTGACTTGCTCGGTCTTGAATGCATCGTAGTTGACTGCTGCCGGCGCCATGGCGAGCAACACAAGCGCTGCCGCCAACAGACGGGCCCTGACGTCGCGCGCGGCGAGTGCCGCGACCTCTCGAGAGACGAAGACCATGACCAGAGGAAGCGCCGGCAAGAGCAGTCTGTAATGCGGCATCCAGTCCCCGCCCAGAACAAGAACCACAAGGGCGCATACTGCCGCGAGCAGAAGCGCAGGGATGTCACGTTCGCGCTGCCTACCGGCGGCGCCCCGGAGCAAGATCCCGACCACGACGAGATAGCCGCAACTCGAAAAGAACCCCATGAGATAACGCGCGCCGTTGGAGAGCATGAGGCCGAGGGGCCCGGTTTTGGCGTAGAAGGTGTTCGGAAGGATCGCATGGAAGTAGCGCCACTTCCAGAGAAGGTAAGGTGCATAGAACACAACGGCGATTCCGGCTCCCGCCAGCGCAACGGCCGCCCTTCGGGGTCCGCGGAGAATCGAGTACGCGAGGGCGATCGCGAAATACAACGTTCCCTCGGGGCGCACCAGGCCGAGGAGCCCGAAAACGATGAACGCCGAGCCGGGCCGCTGTCCCTTGCGCAGCAACATGCAGCCGGCGAGCAGCAGAAATGTGAAGAGCGGTATCTCGGAGCCGCTCATGCTCCAGACGGAAAACGGAGGAGACGCGGCAATGAGCATGGGTGGAAGAAAGGTCGCGACCGTCTCTCTCCATGGCGCGCGCTCTTCGGCGGGGCGCTCCCCGTCCGGCGCGGTGCCGCCGCGGGCCGCGAACGCCGATAACACGAGCGTTCCGAGAGAGAACAGAAGACTCAGGGCTCGAGCG
>JAQTVX010000148.1 GCA_028706585.1 Candidatus Krumholzibacteriia bacterium
AAATTCGAAGGATGGGAAGAAGATACTATTGCGGAGTGATTCCGCGTGCATTGCGATGAAGTCATTGGACGGGACGAGAATGAGAGTGTGTTCCCCTTTACCGATGGTGAAGCGGTACAGGGCAAACATGTCCTCCGGCGCGCGGTGAAACAGGTCGCGCTGCTCGATTGAATCGCCAAGGGGAATTTCATTGAAGCCCTCGAGGGATTCGATTGGATTATGCCATCCGCCTCCGCCATCCCAGTGCACCAGAGAAGCATCCCGGTTGCAAAGCAGGTAAGCGTCGCCTCCGCGGCGGATGTGGATCATGATCAGGGCATCCCTCATGGCATCCCCGTCCGTGCCGCCGGCCTCGGCAAGCGTTTTGAAATGGTCTATGAAGAGCGCGAAGTAATGTTCCGGGGCGCCGAGACGCGACGCCGATACGGCTTCCCTGAATAGCGTTCTGAGGATCGGCTCCTGTCCCGATTCGCCCGGCGAGAAAAATATGAAGAACTCCTCACCGCCGTCCTTGCCCGGAATTTCCTGGTAGACGAGAGAATCCTTGCTCCCCTGCGCGCCGAAACACGCAAGCGATGTGCGCTTCATTTCCACCACCTCGGAATCCAAGGGTAGATTGAGCGCACCAAAAAATCAACACTTATCGGCGGATAACGGGCCTGGATGATTCATGCGGAAACCTGCGGTTTGCTTCTACGCTATGCGCGAAAAGAGCCCTTTGAACGTCGCCATTAGCTTGTCGAGGGGACCCACCTCTACAATCTCCTTGTCTTCTTCGCCTCCGATCGACAGGTATTTGCTCGCGATCGGATTATCGGGATCCCACTTGAGGGCTTCTTTGAAGTGCTTTATCGCGACCTTCTTGAGCCCCGCTTTGAAGTAGACGAAGCCGAGATTCGCATGATAGTCGGCGTTGTAGAACTCCATCTGGATCGCCTTGAGACAGGCGTCGCGCGCCTCATGCAGGCGCGTGTTGAGCATGCCAAGACAGAATCCGTACCAGCTGTGATAGGCGGGATTGGTCGGGTCGTACTTGATTGCTGCCTTGAACAGCAGCGCCGCTTTGTCGAATCGCCCGTTCCGCATCGCTTCCTTGGCTTGGGTGAACGACAGCATCGCGGAACGCCGGTCCTTTTCCTGTATCGCAACCGCGTCCTTCGACCCGCTCTTGCTCTTCCGGAGCGATTCATCATATACGGAGCGCTTCTGCGCGTCGCTCAGAGCCCCGTATGCCTCGTTGATCTGCTTGAACCGCTCGCGATTATCCGGAGTGTCCCCGGCTGCGTCTGGGTGGTAAAGCTTGGCAAGTCGGAAGTAATTGCGCTTTATTTCCTCGACCGAAGCGGTCGGCCAAACCTCAAGTATCGAATAATAATCAACACTCACGGTATTCCACCTCTACTTGTGAACGGGCGAGAGTTCGCGGAAGAGATTTACCGCGAGTTCGTTTTCAGGATCGAGCTCGAGAACAATTTCGAGATTTCGCATCGCTTCGTCTCTTGCCCCCCTCTCGTAGAGGGATAGCGCCAGATTGAGCCGCGCCTTCAAATAGTCGGGATTGATTTTCAACGCGGTTTCGAACTCCACTATTGCGTCATCGGTCATTCCCCGGTTCGCGTAGGCGATGCCGAGAAGATTGTGGATATCGGGATAATGGGGGTTCACCGAGAGCGCCTTCTTGAGCTCCGCAGCTCCCGCCTCGTATTCGCCGTTCTGGATCGCCTCGAGGGCTATCTGCTTGCTGACCTGCGCCGATGACGGCTTCTCCTCGAGAATACGCCGGAACGCCTCCTCCATCTCGCTGGAGCCGGCCTCGTTTTCGATCATCTTTATAAGCTCTTTGAGCGAATCCACGAAGAAGGCGGGCGCAGTCGATACGCTCGTCTCCAGCTCCTCGAGGGCGTGCTCACGCTCTCCATGATCAGCGTAGCTTCTCGCGAGCATGACACGGGCCTTTAAATAGGCAGGATTTATCTCCAGAGCCCGCCTGAAACACTCGCGGGATTCATTCACACGGCCGAGCTCGCCATATAGGCGGCCCAGGCTCGAATGGACGTCGGCGTACCGCGGCTGCAGTTCGATGGCCTTCTCGAGGGCGCGCGCCGCCTCGACCTTCTTGCCGTCCCGGGAAGCGAGCTTTGCGTATTCGACGTACGACTCGACCATGTACATGCGAATCATTTCCTGATCTTGGCTCTTTCCCTCGACGGCTATCCTTGAAAGATACGATTCGAATTCGCTGCACGCTTTCTTGTAATCGCCCTTGTTGAAGTACATCAGGGCCTTCTTCAAAGCAGCCCTCGGGACGAATCGAAAAAACCGTTCTGAGAACATTGCTGTTTACCTGCCTTGCGCTCTATTATGTATTTGCCTTGCGTAGTGTTATGCTTCGTTGTGATATAAGCAATTAGCGCGCCAAAAAACTCTCTCAGCGTGACCCGGCGGAGGGCAGTGCGGAAACGCGGGGAGAAAGCATATGGCTCTCTCTTTCGATCGTGACGTAAGAGCGGGAAGAATATGTCGGTTTGGCGATTATTACCAGGCTCAACATGCATTTTGCAAGGGCCGCCGCGTCAGGGCAATCGACCTCGATTCGCCTGACGAACCTCGCGGCGGGGAGGATGTACTCGGGGAGCACCGTAAAGCGGTCCCTTCCCCTATCGTCCCGCAGAACCAGCGATATCGTGGAGCACTCGGTGAGGATAAAAGAAGCCTCTACGCTGCACCGTTTCCGCTCTGGATCCAATACGAGCTTATCTGCAGAGAAACGCAGCACATCGGTCCCGATCCAGAAATACTGCGCCCCGGCGCGCTCGGAGACGAACACCTGCCCGAAGCGTCGATATATCGTTATCCCACGCGGCTCGTCGAACAGCCTCTCACCGGCGCGACCCGCGCCGATGGCAGTGATGTAGGTAAGGTGCCTGTCGAACTTGTGAATCCATCCAGCTTCCCGATCCGTGACGTATATATTCGCATAGTAGTCGATTGCAGCGTGATCGAAACGGCCGTCCGATCCGATCTCCGACCGCCGCACGAGACCGAGCGGCTTTCCCTCGGGAGAAGCCTTCCAGAGCCGCTTTCCCAGGCTGTCCGTGACGACCAGGAAATGATCCCCATAGTAGAGGAATTCGTCCCCTTCCGTAACGGCAGCTATCGCATACGGCCTGAATAGCGAGGCACCTTTCGTCTCGAGGCCGAACGATTTTATGAAGGAACCGCTCTCGCTCAGCACGACGATCCGGTCGTTCCCAGTATCGGCCACGTACAGGGATCCGCCGCTCAGGCACACCCCGGACGGCGAGCGAAGGGGACTATCGGCCAGCCCGTGCATCTCCCCCACCCAAACGATCTCGTCGCCCACGTAGCGCAGGTGAACAATCCGGTCGTTACCGGTATCGGCCACATAGAGGTTTCCATCCTTGTCCCCGGTGAGCGACTGGGGCTCCCTGAACTGCATCGGCCCTCCCCCCGGTTTGCCGACGATGCCGATCGAGGTAAGGCTCTTGTTGTAAATCATATCGCCAGCGCCGCTATTGACGCCGTAGACCGTGAGCTCGTCATCGTCACGCGCGTTGTCCGGTCTGTCCTTGCTTACGAGCTTGATGCAGAAGAGACCCTCGGGATCATTGAATTTCTCGCGATACCCCGAGTAGATGTCGAGGTGAAACTGCGTTACCTTGTGAAGCCCGAGACAGTGCGTCCATGGAGGCGTCACCAGTGTCGTGCCGCCACGCTCGGCGCCGTTAACGAGAGAGACAATGGCGAGCCCGGCCGCGATCACGAGAACAAGAACGTGGATTTTCATGGCCGCTTCTCCCGTTCCACACCGAGTGTCCGATAGAAGCACAGCGCTTCGAGAACCTCCCGTACGTACTCCCTTGTCTCCTCCGGGCCGATCATTTCGATCGCGGTCATCGGATCAAGAGCCGGATCGAACGTCTGTTTCCAACGCGCCATTCTTGCATCGCCGGCGTTGTAAGCGGCCAACGCCCCTACAACGGAACCATTGCATCGTTTCAGAAGATAAGAGAGATACTGCGCTCCGATCCTAATGTTGCATTCGGCATCGAACAGGTTATCCGCACACCCTCCCGCGATGCCGTGCTTTCGCGCGACCCAACGTGCCGTCGACGGCATGAGCTGCATCACGCCCGAAGCGCCCTCTCTGGAAACAGCCGTTGAGCTGAACTTGCTCTCGGCGTACATGACGGCGAGAATCAGCTCCGGAGACAGGCCTTCCATCCCCTCCTCTTGCGCAATGATACCTGCGAAGGCCACCGGGTGCTGGAGCCTTTCGAGCAGATCGCCCGATAGAGATCCGGAATATGATCCGCCGACGATCCATATCGCCACGCCATAGAAACCCCGCACACGCGCGTAGAGATACAATTCTATGGCCTGCCGTACGTCAATTTCGTATCTCTTTCTCAATGTGGCGACGCACTGACCCGCCTCCGCTAGCAACCCCCGCTCCATGAGGTACTCACAGGCTTTGACGCCCGGATGTTGAGACGATGCGGAATCCTGGCGAAAGGCCGCCTGCAACGAATCGATGAGCTTTTCCTCGTCCGTCACCATACTCCCGAGGCGGGAGCGGAATGCTCCGGGAGACGGCGTTCCGACCAATGAATCGATATTCCGCGAGAGCGCAAATGTGCGATATGAATTCGGATACTCCTCGGAAAGAAGCGACGACCATTTCACGCGATCTGAATCGGAAGGGCTGGTACGAGCCCGCCAGAACAGCGCATCCGGATCGTTATTATATCGATAATACTCGCGATAATTGCTCATCAAAACATCATACGCCTCTTCATCACGAGCGAGCCAATGCAACAGCGATGCTCGCCACAGAGACTGCCTTCCGCCGCACGAAGCCAAGAGATTGAGCGCATCTTCATATCTGCCCAAGGCGACATCGATCCGCGCAGCGACACTCAATAGAGTGGGTAGCCCATATGTACTCGCGAGCGTTCGATATATTTCGACGGCTCGCTCTTCATTTCCAAGCTTGTACTCGATGGCCGCGCATGCGCCCAGCGCAATCACTTTGATCCTCGAGCTATCCGCTGAAGCGGCGATCCCGTTATAGAGATCGAGCGCCTCATGCCTCTTGCCCATGGACTCCAAGAGCCTACCTTTGATCAAGAGCGTTTCAGGATCGCCGCCGTCTCTATCCACCAACTCCTTTACTATCTTCTCCGCTCTCTCGTTCATACCCTTTCCAAGGGCCCACTTCGCCAGCGCGCGGAGGTCGGGCGCTGATAGGCGCTGATAGCGGGATTCTGACAGTCCATACAGCTTGTCCAGTATTCCCGTTTCAATTTCCTTGGATAAATAGTCGGCTGCCGACACGAAGAGCGCGACTGCGATAGAATCCTGCCCGCGGTCGGCCAACGCGTCGGCAATAATCAGGATTTCGCGACTGGACCGCGAAGAAATGTCTTTGGGAACTCCCATAATCGCAAAGAGACTGTCGTCGCGCATAAATACGTCGAGCTGCAGCTCTCGAGCGCTGGCGTAACTATTGCCGCCGCCCCATATGCGTACGCGATCTCCGCACATAAAGAGACTGTCGAGCTCCAGCGCCGACTCGCGATACCGGTCAAGCTTCCTCAACGACATGGCGAGATAGTAGAGCTGGAACCATTCCAGATAAGGATTGTCCACCTTGCAGCGCAGAAGCTCCGCGGCGCGGGAGTACTGCTCCGCGTAGCACGCGACGATTCCCATCCGCAGAGAATCGGACGAACCTTCCAGCTCTTTTAGGGCGGACGCGTACCTTTTCCAAACGGTCAGCGTCGCCGCCTTGTC
>JAQTVX010000149.1 GCA_028706585.1 Candidatus Krumholzibacteriia bacterium
GGTCGTGAACGACGTCCTCGCCGGCGAGTACACGAGCGTGTTCAAAGGGCGCGGGATGGAGTTCGACGAGGTGCGCGAGTACATGCCGGGAGACGACGTCCGCTCCATCGACTGGAACGTCACGGCCCGCATGGACCGCCCCTACGTGAAGCGCTTCGTCGAGGAGCGCGAGCTCACAGTGTACTTCCTCGTGGATCTCTCGGCCTCGGGCGCCTTCGGCAGCGTCAAGAAGCTCAAGAACGAGATCGCGGCCGAGTTCTGTGCGCTGCTGTCGTTCTCCGCGGTCAAAAACAACGACAAGGTCGGGCTTATCGTCTTCACAGACCAGGTCGAGCTCTACGTGCCGCCCAAAAAGGGGACGACGCACGTGCTGCGCCTCATCAGGGAGCTTCTCAACTTCAAGCCGAAGGCCGCGAAAACCGATATCGGCGGCACGCTTGACTATTTCGGCAAGGTCGCCAAGAAGCGCGCCGTCGTGTTCCTCGTGAGCGATTTCCAGTCGGAGGGCTTCGAAAAGGCTATGCGGATAGTCTCGAAACGGCACGACCTCATCGCCGTGCCCATCACCGATCCGCGCGAGGTGCGTCTCCCGAACGTCGACCTGATCGAGCTCGAGGACGCCGAGACAGGTGAAATGGTGCTCGTCGACACGTCGAGCGCGGCCGTGCGGAAACGTTACGAGCGCTTGGGGCGCGAGCGATCCGAGCGGTTCCGCGAGCTCTTCGCGTCGATGGGCGTGGACAGGATCGAAGTTATGACCGACAAGGACTATGTATCGAGGCTTGTTCAGTTCTTCAGGGCTCGAGAGCGGAGGTACTAGCGTGAGAGATTCGAGCAGTGGTTCACCTTTCAGCCTGCCGCCGCGGGACCGTCAGAATGGCCGGCCCGGCCGGACAGTTGTCGCGATCGTCGTGGCGCTCGTGGCAATCACCCTGGCGCTCGGCCTCTTCTTCGCCGGGAAGAAAGAGGGAGGCGGCGCCTCGAGCGGCCTCTCCGGCAAGAAGCTCCAGGAGCTCGCGCTGAAGTTCGAGGAACAGAAGCTCGACGGGGCCGCGGCGCGCGCGTGGACCGAATACCTCGAGTCCGTCCGGCCCGGCGGCGACGAGGCCGCCCGCATCTGGTTCAGGGTCGGGAAGCTTTATCAGGACGCTAGCGACTTCGAGCGGGCTCTCGAGGCGTACTACCGCTCAGAGGCCATCGCCAAGCTCGACGAGCTCGAGCCCGAGATATCCAAGCGCGCGGCCGACTGCCTCGAGGCGCTCGGCAAGTTCGCCGCCCTGAACTACGAGCTCGAATCGCGGACGGCCGTCGCGAAGACCGATTCATCAGGCGGCGGAGACGTTCTCGCCGAGATCGGCACGTGGAAGATCACGCGCGCCGGCCTCGACCAGATGATCGAGGCGGAGATCGACGCGCAGCTCAGCCAGCTCGCGAGCGGCCTCGCGCCGGCGGAGAGGCAGATGCAAAAGCAGAAGCTCCTCGACGGCGTCCTCAAGCAGGGGGAGCGCGAGAAATGGCTCCAGCGCTTCGTCGCGGAGGAGATGCTCTACAGGCGCGCGGGCGAAATGAAGCTCGCCGACGAGCCGTCGTTCAGGACGCTCACCCGCAGTCTGGAGCGCCAGATCCTCGCGCAGAAGCTCCTCGATCAGGAGCTCGCCAAGCGCGTCACGATCACGCCGGACGATCTAAAGATGTACTACGAAGCCCACAAGGATCAGTTCAAGAAGGACGGCAAGGAGCAGCCGTTCGACAAGGTCGAGGGCGACGTCTCCGCCGCGGTGAAGATGCAGAAGGAGATGGAGGTCCAGCAGCAGCTTCTCGGCGAGCTCAAGGACCGCTACAACGTCGTCATTCACACGTCCAAGCTGGGTGGTAAATGAGAAAGGTCCTCGTGCTGTTTCTCGTTCTTCTCTGCGCCGCCCCGTCCTGCAAGAGGGGGGGCGCGGACAAGAAGAACGAGTTCCCCTACAGCCGCCGTTTCGAGAGCGGCCCGGTGAGCTTCCGCGTCTCGCTGAGCGACAGCTCCGTCTCGATCGCGAAGCGCGTGAACATGCTCCTCGAGACGCGCGCGCAGAAGGGCTACAGCGCCGAGCTCCCTAAGTTCGGCGACAAGCTGAGCGAGTTCGGCATCGTCGACTACCGTAACTATCAGAACGAGCTCGCCCCCGACGGCTCCGTCGTCACGAAACGTCTCTACGAGCTCGAGCCATTCCTGTCCGGCGAGTACAAGATCCCTCCGATGGAGATCGCCTTCTACCAGGAGGGGGACAGCACGCGCCACACGCTCGAGTCCGACACCATTATCGTGAATGTGACCTCGCTGCTGCCGAAGGACAAGGCATCGCTCAACATCAACGACGTCGCTCCTCCCGCGAAATTCCCATTCGGCTGGAGGAACATTCTCATCGTCGTGGGCTGTGTCGCCGGAGCTGCGGCGGCGTTCCTGATCTTCTGGAAGAGGCGCCGCATCAAGGAAAAGATCGTTCCGAAGCTCCCGGCGCACGAGATCGCCTACCGCAAGCTCGAGGCGCTTCTCGCACGGAAGCTCGTCGAGCAGAAGCTCTACCGTGAGTTCACGGCCGAGGTGTCGGACATCCTGCGCGCATACATCGAGGACCGCTTCGGCCTCAAGGCGCCCGAGCGCACGACGGAGGAGTTCCTCGTCGAGGTGAGCCCGGCGCTTCCCGTGGACGCGCAGAAGAAGGACATTCTCAGGTCGTTCCTCGTTCACTGCGATCTCGTGAAGTTCGCGGCGCTCGAGCCCTCTGTCGCCGACGTGGAGCGCACGTTCGCCACCTGCAGAGATTTTCTCGAGGCGACGAAGGTCCGGGAGGAGGTGAAGGCCGACGCCGCCGAGGCGGCGAGCGCTCCGACGCGCAAGAGCGCGTGACGGGCCGGCAGGCCGAAGATATGTTTCACGGCATCAGATTCGCGACCCCGTGGGCCTTCATGGCGCTTCTCGCCGTGCCGGTCGTCATTCTCTACTTGTGGCGGTTCGGGAAGCCCGGCACCGTGCGATTCTCCACGATCGGGAACGCGAAGCGCGCCGGGGCTTCCTTCCGCACGAACTTCGCCATGCTGCCCATGGCGCTGCGCATTCTCGCGATCGTGCTCGTCGTCATCGCGCTCGCGCGGCCGCAGCAGGGGCACGAGAAGGTCAAGGACGTGACGAAGGGCATCGCGATCGAGATGGTCCTCGACCGCTCGGGGAGCATGGGCACCGAGATGGATTTTCTGGGGATGCGCTCCGATAGGCTGGGCGTCGTCAAGAGAGTGTTCTCCGAGTTCATCATGGGAAACGGCAAGACGCTCAAGGGGCGCCCGAACGATCTCGTCGGAATGGTCTCATTCGCCCGCTACGCCGACACGATGGCGCCCTTGACGCTCGAGCACGCGGCTCTCATGCGCTTTCTCGAGAGCATCAAGGTGGTCACGCGCCAGAACGAGGACGGCACATCGATCGGGGACGCGATCGCGCTGGCGGCGGCGCGGCTCCGCACGGCCGAGGAGGAGCTCTCGCGCCACACGCAGCAGGAGGGCGGCAAGGAGTACGAGATCAAGAGCAAGATCATAATCCTCCTCACCGACGGCCAGAACAACTACGGCAGGCGCACGCCCGTCGAGGCGGCGCAGCTGGCCGCCGAGTGGGGTATAAAGATATACGCGATCGGCGTGGGCGGCCGCGAGGCCGTCCGCACCGTGCACACGCTGTTCGGCGATTTCAAGGTGCCGGTCGCCGAGGGGGTCGACGAAGAGACGCTCCATCAGGTGGCGGACGAGACGCACGGGAGATTCTTCATGGCGGAGGACGAGAAGTCGCTGCGCCAGATCTACGAGGAGATAGACACGCTCGAGACGAGCGAGATCGAATCGGTGCGCTTCGTCGATTACAAGGAGCTCTTCGCGCTCTTCGCGCTCGCGGCGCTCTGCGTGATGATGCTCGAGGTGGCGCTCGCGAACACCATTTTCAGGAAGATTCCGTGAGGGCTTAAGTGCACATCGGCAATATAAAGATGCTCTACCTCCTGTGGCTCGTGCCCGTGCTCGTGTTCCTCCACGCCTGGGCGGCGTACCGGAGGCGCGCGGCGCTGCGCGCGTTCGTCGAGGACGATCTTCTCGAACGCATCGGGCTCAGCCTGAGCGGCACGGGGCGCACGTCCAAGGCGATCCTCGTCACGCTCGCCTTCGCGTTCATCGCGTTCGCCGTCGCGCGCCCCGCGTGGAATCCCAAGCCGCAAACGATCGAGCGCCGCGGGCGCGACATCATGGTCGTCCTCGACGTGTCGAAGAGCATGCTCGCCGAGGATCTCGTGCCGAACCGCCTAGAGCGCTCGAAGCTCGCGATCAAGGACATGGTCGACCGGCTCCAGGGGGACCGCGTCGGGCTCATCGTGTTCGCCGGCACCGCCGTGCTCAAGGTGCCGCTGACGCTCGATTACGGCTTTTTTGACCTCGTTCTCGACGACATCGACGTGAACGCCGTCTCGCGCGGGGGGACGAAAATAGGGGATGCCCTCCGCAAGGCGATGGACGAGGGATTCGACACGCAGGAGAAGAAATACAAGGACGTTATCCTTATCACCGACGGGGAGGATCACGACTCGTTCCCCGTCGAGGCCGCCGAGGAGGCGGGCGAGAAGGGAATTCGCATCATCGCCATCGGCATCGGCGACGAGAACCAGGGGCGGCGCATCCCCGTCACGGACGGGCAGGGTAACCGCGGATTTCTGACGTATCAGGGGCAGGAGGTCTGGAGCAGGCTCGACGCGAACACGCTGCGCAAGATGGCGAATGCGACCCCGGGCGGAAGGTATCTGAACGTCGCGACCGGCTCTATCGATCTCGGCGACGTGTACCTCAAGCTCATCGCCGGCGAGGAGAAGCGCGACCTCGAGGCCAAGACGATGACGCTCTTCGAGGAGAAATTTCAAATATTCCTCGGCGTGGCGCTCATCCTCATGGCAGCAGAGATGGTCGTGGGCGAGAGGAGGCGAATGGCGCGATGAAGAAGGCTCTGTGCATTCTGATAATGGCGCTCTGCGCGGGCGCGGCGGCGACATGCGCGTTCGCCGACACGCCGGGCGGGCTCGTTTCGAAGGGCAACAGGCACTACGGCAAGAAGGACTATACAAAAGCGCTCGATCTCTACGATCGCGCCTCCGTCAAGGCGCCCGAGTCTGCGATCATCGCCTTCAACAAGGGGGACGCCCTCTACAAGAAGGGCGACCTCGACAAGGCGCGCGAGCAGTTTCAGCAGGCCGCATCCAGAACCAAGTCCCTCCCCTTCGAGTCGAGGGCATGGTACAACCTCGGTAACTGCGCCTTCATGGATGGTGGCCGCCAGGAAGACAGCGACCTGCAGAAGGCGCTCGAGAGCTACGAGGAGAGCGTGAAGCTCTACGGCACGGCGCTCCAGAAGGATGCCGACAACAAGCAGGCCGCCGAGAACCTCGAGATCGCGCGCCTCAAGATCAAGGACCTGCTGGACCGGATCAAGAAGCAGCAGCAACAGGGTGGCCAGCAGAACCAGCAGAACCAGCAAAATCAACAGAATCAGCAACAGCAGCAGGGGCAGCAGAATCAGCAGCAGGGCCAGAACCAGGATCAGCAGAACAAAGACCAGCAAAACAAGGAGCAACAACAACAGCAGGGCGCCGAACAGAACAAGGATCGAGATAAGCAGCAGGCGGACAAGGACAAGCAGGGCGCCCCGAAGGATCGAGAGAAAAAACAGCTTGCACGCGATGCCACCGCGCGAGAGATTCTCGATCAGGAGAAAGAGGATCGCAAGGATCAGCAGCTCCAGAAC
>JAQTVX010000150.1 GCA_028706585.1 Candidatus Krumholzibacteriia bacterium
GCCCGCTTGTCCAGCATCTCATTGGAGGCGATCTGGGTCTCGTTGACCGAGATCGTGCTCACCCCCATGACGATCGCCGCGAGGGCCAACATGATCAGAATCACTATGACGAGCGCCGCGCCTCTTTCATTCGGTTTCAGCATCTCTGCACGGTTCATTGCTTTTCACCTTCCTGTGACGGACTACGGAGTAACCGGTTTTTCCCTGACGACGAAATCGTCTATGTTCCATCCAGCGTAGTTGTGATTGCCGTCGCTCTTCAGACGGAAACGAATTGCCACATTGGACTTGCGGTCGGCATAATCGGAGACGTCGATCTGAACGAAAGTCCACGCGTTATCCTTGGTCTCGGCCGAATTGCGCCACACTTCCGTCCATGGACCCGACGTCCCGTTCGTGCTGATCTCTACAATCGCCTGATCGTACGCGGGCCCTTCGACGTTGAGCCACCGGTAGAACTGTACTACGACGTTGTCGTTATGCGTACAGTCGATCTTGCCGGCGGGGGTCACGAGATAGTTCTCCGTGTTCGACGAGTATCTTCCATCGCTCATTCCGTTTCCGAGATCGTTGCCGTACACGTTCGTACCCGAGTGCGCCGACGTGGGATCGTTGTTGCCGTTCATCCCGCCTCCCTTGCCGTTCGGCGTGCCGCGCTGCCAGTCGTCCTCGGTACGGATCCTGCCATGGGTCCAGCCGGTGTTCGTCTCGAAGCCATCCTCGAAGACGATATACGCCGAAGGATCCTGACAGATCGAGTAGATGGGGCCAATGATATTCGAGTTGACCGACTCCTTCGTGCCATCGTACGCGCGCACACAGTAATAGTAGGCGATGCCGTCCACGGGCGGGGAGGAGCTGAATGTCTCATCGTCGTAGTACGTATAGCTCAGCGCGCCGGTCGCGGTCTTCGTGCCTATTATAGCGGTGAACGGGCCAGTGCTGCTGGTCGCGCGATAGATCCGGTAGATGATAACGTTGTTGGTGCAATGGCCGTCGTCGGCGGAACGGTCGAACGTCAAGGTGATGCTGTTGCCGGCGTCCATCGGCGTATCTATCGCATCGGTGATGCGGGCGGCTCCCGGCTCGCCATCCGACATCGTGTAGCCCTCGTTCGAGGCCGACGACTCGAGGGAATGATCACGGTCGTTCGTCGTGGCGAAATAGTAGTAGTATTCGCCGATGACGGGCGGCGATGACGGGTTCGAAGTCGGTCCGTCGGTAAACAGATAGCTGTCGCTCGCGCTGGCCGTCACCTCACCCACTTTCGCGGCGCTCGTCGACTCCGTTCTCCGGTAAACGACGTAGTGGGTGACGCGGCCGCCGGAGTAATCCTGCGGCGCCTTCTCGAACGTGACCTCGATAGCTCCTGTGGCGTCGCAGAGAATATCGTTCGCCTGGAGATTTTCAGGGGGATCGAGATCGGTGTTTCTGAGCGGTATGCCGCTCTCCTCGTTGGAAGGAACCGATTCAGTCAAGCTCTCGGTCCACACGCAGTAGGTGTACTTGTTGCCCCTCGTGAGACCCTCGTCGACGTAAGTGTACGTCGACGTGCCGACCGCCGCAACGGTCGCCACGGTCGAGAACTCGGTTTGGCCGATCGATATTCTCTTAACTTCGTATCGCGTGATCACGCTCGGGACGCAATCCTCCGATGCGGATTTCTTCCACTCGACCGTCAGGGCCTCTCCGTCGTCGTCCGGATAATCCGCCACCGCCGTTATCTGACAAGCGGATATCGTTCCCGAGTAGTAGATCGGCCCGTACTCGTTGGAATTGATCGAGGGGATGGTGTCGAGCGAGACCGCCCGTGCGATGTAACAGTAGTAACTCCCCGCTTCGGGCGGAACAAGCGCGACGTTGTTGGTCGCGTTGTCGAGAAACGTATAGGATACTGAGCCGTTAGCTGTGACGGAACCTATCAACGTTTTTGAGAGAATGCTGCCGGTCGGCGTCGAACCCCGGTAGATCTGATAGTTCGATATGGTGCCGCCGCTGGCCTGGTCGTCGGAGGACCGGCCGATGACGACCGTCACCTCGGCTTTCTCGTCGCAGGGCGTATCGTACGCGTTTATGATCGTCGGGGGCTGAGGTCCGTTCGCCAGCGCCTCGATCGGCCCGGCGATATTGGACGGACTCGACTCCTGGGGCCTGCAATCCCATGCCGACGCTATGTAGTAATACTGCGTGCCCAGCTCGGGACCTCCGGGCGGATCCAGGGTGTGAATATCGTCATAGATCGTATACGTGCCCCCTCCGGTGGGACTGATCGAACCGATGCACGTCCAATCGGTCTCCCCCGATGCCCGGCGGTAGAGGGTATAGCTGTCGACGTCTTTCTCGCCGCTCAGTTCGTCGACCGAAGCCGTGAAGGTCAGCTTGATGCTCTCGCCGGCATCCTTCGGCGTATCGACTGCGGTGAGACTCGTCGGAGAGCCGGGAGGATCGCCGCATGCATGCAGGTCCACGGATCCCGTGCCCACGTTCCGCGGACGGACCTTGCTCGTCATTACGACGGAGCGATACTTACGCTCGGCGCCGCTCGCGCTGTGCGGGCCCACGTAGCTCGCTTCCATATTCGGGGACTCGGCTTCGGCGCTGATTTCCACTTCGACGATCTTGCTCAGGTTGGCCACGGTAACGGCGGTCAAGGCTGCGATTTCCGCCTGGCTCAATTGGCCGTTGCCATCGGTGTCGCCCCAGAGCCGAACGACCCCGTCGCTGTTGAAGTCGCCGTAGTACTTGAACAGGGGCTGCGGGAGCTGGCCGTCGGGATAGTTCTCCTTGCCTCGCAGACCGTACGCGACCATATCGGATCTCGTCCCGTTCTCCTCCCTGTACAGGGCGTAATCGGACGGATTCTGGGTTTCGGTGTACCGATCGGAGGTGTTCACGATGCCGTTCCCGTCCCGGTCGAACGTGTAGCGGATCGTCTCGGCGTTGTTGTTGTACCGCAGGAGGGTGCCGATCTTTTCTCCTGTATGGCCCCCCGGAGAATACGTCGTTCCGTCGTTGAGGTAGACCGTTTTGGTCTTGCTCATCGACGGCACACCATATATGCCGCTCGAGATATCGGCGTTGAATATGACCTGATACGGAGCGGCATCGACGAAAACGGGCTGTCCGTTGAAATCGTCGATATTGAGACCCGCCTGGCGCAGGTCCTTCTCCAGCGATTCGAGGGCGACGCTGGCGTTTTGCTGCGCGCTCACGAGCTGATTCTGCGCGTCCCCTGCCCTCTTCTGCGATACGAGGACGTTATAGGAAATCATGATGAGCAGCGCCCCGACAAAGAGCGTTATCAACATTTCTATCAGCGTGAAACCGCGTTCATGCCTGGATCGATTGGTCATACTTCATCACTCCGCATCAAAGGTTGATGTCCTTGAACCTGGCTATACTCGAATGCATTTCCACGTTTCGCGTCCCGCCCTTTTCGCGCCACTCGACCCGGACGATCACTTCCTTCATGACGCTCGAGTTGAGTGCGTTCAGCGAGTCGGCGATCGTCACCGTTCTCCTGTAGAAGGAGTAATCGGCGCTCGAGCCATTGATAGCGCCGTAATCCTCGGTTGGGAAATTCGTCGCCGTGATGTTGTCATACCTCATGGAGCTGATGATCTGCTCCATCCGCTGATGGGCCAGATTCGTCGCGACGACCAGGTGCTTTGATTTCACGTTCGCTTGCATGGCCTGAAACATGACCCGTGTGAGGCCGAGAACTCCGATGGCGAATATGGTTATTCCCACGAGGATTTCCACGAGGGTCATCCCTGCCGTGCCGCCGATGCGCTTCTTCATCCGCATAGTAACCTCCGTTGGAAATACCCTGATCAGTTGTAAGTGGGCCGCGCGAGAACGACGCTACCCGTCGAACGCCGGACCGTGAGCATTTGCACCGATCCCTTTTTCTGCGCATGGAATTCCGATTCCGGCATGACGAAGATCAGTCCTTCCTCATTCGTGCTGCCGTTCGGATAGAAGATCACCCTGGGCGGCGAGCCAGAGAACGTGACTGCGCTCGTGACGTATGAGCCATCCGAATCCACCGCGCCCGCGACCAGCCCGAAGACCTGGCCCTCGGGCAGCGCGAACGGCCCGTAGACTCTCTCGCCTGCATCGGCGCGGCTGTTGCCCCTATTCGTAGCTTGAAACCCTCCGTTCGACGGATTTCCCTGTCCGCCGCCGTCGTCGTCCAGCAACGTGACCGAAGAGCCGCTGATGCTGAAGAAAGCGACATAGTTGTTCTTTTCATGCACGGCCCTGCTCCTCGCCTGCCTCAAAATGCTCGAAAGCACCTGAGCTGCATCCTTGGACTGGTAATGGCGCAGGAATTTCATGACTGATGGCGTGGCCAGGGCCAGCATCAGACCCATTATCGATATTGCGATCACCATTTCTACGAGCGTGAATCCCTTTTTCATCATTCCTCTTCCTGTGTCAGTCCTCGACGACGCGTGAAAACAGTCATTCCGGACCCATACTCGCTTAATACGTACCACTCTCCGCATTTTTTGTAAGGGTTTGATTATAAACTGGTTACGCCTTGCGAGACCTCGGCGTCCCGGGGGTGTGCCGTATCAAATTGCAAGAAAACGTTGCAAAATGGATGCGGTCGTACTTCCTATCTAATTGCAAGTAAAGGAGTTATACCGGATTGTGCGCCGCTGTGAGATACGTGGATGCATTCTTCTCAGTCAAAGGGAAGAACGCGCACCCTGAGAGAAGAAAGTCCCCAGTCCATCGCAGACCGGGGGACCGAAGAAAGGGATCGAGTCCGGTCCCGGTTCTATCAGGCCTCGAGACCCGGCGCCATCCCCGAGAGACGCTCGCGCGAGAGGAGATACTGCCAGTACTTCTCTGCCTCTTCCTCGATCCAGATCAGATCCTCATCGCTCAGGTGGCGGAAGCGCCCCTGCGCCTTCATGTAGTCCTTGAAAGATGTGTGCTCGAAGTCCTTCCATACGCTCCACGTCTTGCCGTTATCGGTCACCTCGATTAGCGGAAACGCATTGGACGTGACCGCCTGACGCGCCATCGCGACGGAGAGCTCGGGGGCTAGCTTCCAACCCGTCGGACACGGTGCGAAGACGTGCAGAAAACGCGTGCCCTTGAACTCCCGCGCCTTCCTGAACTTCTCGATGAGATCCTGTGGAAAGGCGACCGAAGCGGTAGCAATGTACGGAATCGAGTGCGCAGCCATGATGTCGATCATTTTCTTCTTCGGACGCCTTTTCCAATGGGTTCCCGGAGTCGTCGTCGTCCACGCGCCGATCGGCGTCGAGGAGCTCCGCTGGATCCCAGTGTTCATGTACGCCTCGTTGTCATAACAGCAGTAGATGACGTCCTCGTTGCGCTCCGCGGCGCCGGACAGGGCTTGGATGCCGATATCGAAGGTTCCGCCGTCCCCCGCCCACGCGAGCACGACCGTCTCAGTATCTCCCCGCATCTCGAGGCCCGCCTTGAGCCCCGAGGCGGTCGACGCCGCGGCCTCGAACGCCGTGTGGAGGATCGGAACCTTGAGCGACGAGTGGGGAAACGGCCCATCGATCACGGACCAGCAGCACGCCGGGAGGACGACGGCGGTCTTGGGTCCGAGGGCCTTGAGGGCGAAGCGCATCGCCTGGGTCGCCCCGCATCCCTGGCAGGCCAGGTGGCCGGAGGTCATGAGCTCGGCAGTCGGGATCTTCGCCGCTTTCATATCTTCACTCCTATCCAGTTGATATCGGGCTCGGGATTCTTGTCGTTCATC
>JAQTVX010000151.1 GCA_028706585.1 Candidatus Krumholzibacteriia bacterium
GCGCGGGAAGCAGCGCAACGAGGATGGCTCGGAGCATGCGCGCCCCCGCCGCTCCCAGCCCCACGACGCCGGCATGATCCGTCCGCTTGCCCGATACGTGCGCGGTGTAGTTCGTGATCCAGCCGAGAGAGGCCGCCTCGATCCCGAGATGACGCGCCGCGAGAAGCTCGGGAAGAGAGGACATCGTCGCCGCGTCCGCCCCCATGAGCTCCGCGGCACGGGCCTCGGCCGCGGTTTCGTACGTCGGTCCGCTCGTCCAGCAGAGCACTCCCTCGGCGAGCGGCGCCTTAACCGCGCGCGCCGCTTCGCGGATCTCCGCCGACAGGGCGCGCGACACAATAGGCGCTCCGGCCCCCGGGGCAGCGCCGGCAGCTCCTCCGCGACAGGCTGCCCGTCCGATATCGAGACCCAGCTTCGTCGGAAACCGGACCACGTCGGTCGCGAGCAGCCACGTGCCGGGAGAAACACTCCGCTTGAGGCTCCCTGCGGCCTGCGTCACGATGATGCGCCGGCACCCGGCTTGCGCGGCGATAAGAACGGGCGCCGCGAGGCCGTCCGCCCCGATCCCTACATAAGCGTGGAATCTCCCCGCGACGAGCAGCACCTGCTCCCCGGCGATCCGGGCGAGAGACATGAAACCGGGATGCCCTTCGACCGAAGTCTCGCACAGGCATGAAAGTCGTCCGTACGGGATTCGCTCTATGGGAGCCGCGAGCTCGGCGAGTGCCGCGAGACCGCTCCCGAGGATGACCGCGTCCGCCGCCGCGCCGCGGATATCGCGGAGCTCCTCAGAAGCCGCATACGTATTCCATGACGATTGCATCTTCACCGGTGTCGCTGTAGTACCTGCGCCGTTTTCCTATCTCGACGAAGCCGTGCTTTTCGTAGAAGGCGCGCGCGGGCGCATTTCCCTCCCGAACCTCGAGAATCACGCGGACCGCGCCCCGCGCGACTCCCCGTGCGATAGCCTCGCGCAGGATCTCGGTTCCCAGACCCCGCCTTCGCCTCGATGGAGCGACGGCTATGCTGAGAAGATGTATCTCGTCGTAGGCGATCCAGGCCGCGGCATACGCGGCGAGCTCCTCGCCATCGGCGAGAACGAGATTGATCGTCTCATCCTTGAATCCGATCTGGGACCGGAACATTCCCTCGGTCCATGGCGTCGCGAAACTCGATCTCTCGATCTCCATCACCCGCGGGATGTCGCGCGTCTCCATTTCGCGAACCCTGTTCTCCGTCACCGGCCGACACCCCCGCGGGAACCGGCGCGCGCGGCGCCCGGAAGCCGGGCATCGGGCGGCCGGATGTACAGCGGTTCGAGCGCGAAGAGCTCCTCGTAGCCGACGCTCGGGCGGGCCAGCGCGAGCATCGCGCACAGCGATGCCGAAGGAACAGCCCACCGCTCGCCGGCAAAGAGGCTCCCGGAAGGCATGATGGATTCGAGGACGGCACGGTGGCGGAGCATTCCCGTACCGCACAGGATGAGCGGCCCCCGGACCGGCCACGCCTCCAGGAACGTCGCGAGCGTCTCCGGTTTCGCCGAAAAGGGCGGAGCGATTTCGCGCGGCGAGCCGCCGAGCGTGTCGTAGAGCGCTCCGTACACCTCCCCGCGGCGGGCGTCGATGAGCGGGAAAACGGGATGGGCGGCGTACGGGAAGGCCGCCGCGAGCACGGCGCAGCTTTCGACCGGCGCGACCGGAATCCGCCGTACCGCCGCGAAGGCCTTGACCGTCGCGAGCGCGATTCTGAGGCCCGTGAAGCTCCCGGGACCGTACACGACGGCCAGGAGCTCCACATCCGAGAGCGTGACCTTCGCCGAGGCGAGGCACGCGTCCACGCCCGGAAGCAGCGTGGCCGAGTGCGTGTCGCTCGCGTCGAAGAGGATCTCGCCGAGGCCTTTCTCTCCGCGGCACACGGCGACGCTACCCATCTGGTGCGACGCGTCGAGCGCGAGCACGAGCCGCTCGTCGTTCAAGCCGCGCTCCTTTCGAGAGAATCGAGAAGATTTCCTCCGCCGTCGATCGTTATCTTGCGGCTCCGCTCGCCGGCGAACTCCATGACGATCCGCACGTCGGCGCCGAGCATATCCGCGCCGAGCCGGTCCCCCCACTCGACGATCACAACGGCGCGCCCGTCGATCGCGTCGAAAAGTCCGATGCGCTCGATCTCGTCGACATTGTCCAGCCTGTAGAGATCGAAATGCACGACGGGAAATGCGCCGGAGTATTCCTCGGCGAGAACGAAGCTCGGACTGAGAACCTCGTCGGAAACGCCCAGCCCTGCGCAGATCCCCTTGGCGATGAGCGTCTTTCCGGCGCCGAGGCTCCCCTCGAGCGAGAGCACGGAGCCCGCGGGCAGCAGACGTCCAATCGCGCGGCCGATCTCGAGCGTGCGCGCCGGGTCGTCGCTCGCGAGCTGCACGCTCCGCCGCCGACCCTCGAAGCGCTCGAGACGCCGAGGCGCGGAATCATCCCGGGCTCCGGTGTTCCGGCGGGCCTTCCGAACGCTCATACCTTACCTCGGCTTCAGGGTGACGCAGGGAATGATCATTTCCTCGGGCGAAATGCCCCCGTGCTGAAAGGTTCCAAGGTACTGCCGCTCGTACTCGTGGAACTTCGTCGGGTAGACGAAGTAGTAGTTTTCCTTGGCGAGCACGTAGTTCTTCGACGGGCTCTCGGACGGAAGCTTGAACTCGAGCGGCTTGCGGATCAGGAGCGTCTGCCGCGGATCGCTGTTGATATTGTCTCCGAACTTGTAACGGAGATTGGTCGATGTGTCGCGATTCCCGTGAACGAGGCTCGCCCGGGCTCCGAGGATCGAACCGTGATCCGTCGTGATGATCACGGTGGAGCCGTGCTTGGAAATCTTCTGCAGAATCTCGAAGAGCGCCGAATGGACGAACCAGCTCCGCATGAGGGACCTGAACGCGCTCTCATCGGGCGCGATCTCCTGCAGGATCTCGCTCTGGCTGCGCCCGTGGGCCAGTATATCGAGGAAGTTGAACACCATGGCGACGAGATCGATGGGACGGTAACTCTCGACCTGCTTGCGGATCTCGTTCGCCTCCTCGATCTCATATATCTTGATGTACTTCGACGTGATGCCGCCGAGCCCGTTGCGGGCGAGCTGATCCTGCATGAAGCTCGATTCGAACCGGTTCTTGCTCAGCTCGTCCTTGGAGCGTTCGAGCCACTGATCCGGCGCGCGCCTCTGGATTTCGGACGGGAAGGCGCCGGCGAAGATCGCGTTCCGCGCGTACGGGGTCGCCGTCGGAAGGATCGAATAGTAGCATTCCTTCTCGATATTATAGAATGGCGCCAGCAGGTCCTCGATCTTGAGCCACTGATCGTATCGCATGCAATCGATCAGGATGAAATAGACTTTCTTCTTCTCCTTCAGGTGCGGAATGACGTAGCGGGGGAAAACGTCGACGCTCAGAGGAGGTCTCTCCCCGCCGTTGATCCAGTCGCGGTAAACGCCCTCGATGTAGCGCCCGAAATCGGCGTTCGATTTCTTCTTGAGGTCCAGCTGCGTCTGTTCGAGCCCCGTCTCGCTGAAACGGTCGAACTCGACGTCCCACAACGAGAGCTCCTGGTGGATCCTGATCCACTCGCGCCAGTCCGGCCCCGCGCCGAGACTCTCGCCTATCTTCTGGTACGCCTGGAGATAATCCTTGTTGAGAACGGTCTCCTGTATGCGGTGCGCGTCGAGAATGCGCTTGGCGGCCGAATAGATCTGGAGCGGGTTCACCGGCTTGAGAAGATAATCGTCGATCTTCATGCCGATGGCCTGCTCGACGAGATCCTCGGCTTCGTTCTTCGTGATCATGATGACGGGCAGGTTCGGATCGATCTCCTTGATTTCCTGAAGCGTCTCGAGACCGCTCTTGCCGGGCATCGTCTCATCGAGAAGGACGAGGTCGAATCGGCCGGCCTTCAGCGCCGCCGTGCCCTCGTCCCCGCTCGAGGCGGCCTTGACCGCGTAGCCCTTGCCCTCGAGGAACATGATGTGCGAGCTCAACAGATCGATCTCATCGTCGACCCAGAGAATTCTCTTTTTCTCTTTCGCCATATCACCCCGCGCGAGTCGTGCGTTCAATCCACGGGAAGGGTGACGAGAAACGTCGTCCCTTTCCCCGGCTGCGTCTGGAGAACCCGGATAGAGCCTCCGTGAATGTCTTCGACTATGCGCTTCACGAGCGAGAGCCCGAGACCCCATCCGCGGCTCTTCGTCGTGAAGCCG
Organism: Candidatus Krumholzibacteriia bacterium; assembly: GCA_028706585.1. Classification (GTDB taxonomy): domain Bacteria; phylum Krumholzibacteriota; class Krumholzibacteriia; order Krumholzibacteriales; family Krumholzibacteriaceae; genus SSS58A. The sequence continues at coordinate 4,243 of JAQTVX010000151.1, forward strand.
GGCGAGAAGATGCGCTTGCGCACGCCCGGGCTCATACCTTTGCCGTTATCGCTGAAGCGGAGCTCGATGCGCTTGTCCTTCTCGTTCATCCTGCATTCAATATGGATCTTTCCCTCGTCCCCCGCAATCGCGTCGAGCGCGTTCTTGATCATGTTCTCGAGAACCCAGCCAATGAGCTCCCTGCTGCACCGGATAAGGGGAAGCTCCTCGATGTCGGTCGTTATCGTCGAATTGATCTTGAGAGATGGGCGTCTCCGCTCGAAGTACGCGACCGTCTCCTCGACGATGGGCGCGAACTCCTGCAGCTCGAGCTTCGGAGCGGAACCTATCTTGCTGAAGCGCTCCGAGATCTTGCTCAGACGGTCGATATCGATCGAAAGCTCATCCACCGCGAGCGCGATTTTCTCGGAGCTCGGGGCGGAGGCCATCTCTTCCCGCATCAGCGAGAGCCAGCCCATGATCGAGGATAGTGGCGTGCCGAGCTGGTGCGCGGTTTCCTTGGCCATGCCGATCCATATCGAGCGCTGCTCGCCCGTCTTGAGCGCGCGGAACCCGAGGAATCCGAAAAGCGCGAAGATCACGAGGACTCCGAGCTGGACATAGGGCGCGATGGCGAGCTCGCGCGAGAGCGCGGAAGCGCCGTAGTGGAGCACGATCTGCGTCTCGCCCATCTTGATCGGTATCGGCGGGTTGATGCGATCGAACGCGCGCATCTTGTCGAGCACACGCGCGAGCACCGGATCCTTCGGCGAGGCCGGATCGAAATTCAGCAGGCGCCCGTAGTCGCCGGGCAGACTGAGGGCCTCGATGCCTATCTGGCTCCAGGTCACGGGCCTCCCCCCGGCGTCCGTTATGACATATGGAACGTCGAGCGTGCCCCGCGCCTCGCGTATAAAGTTGTTCCTCTTCTCGTCCCCGATCTTCGTGTTGGCAAGCTCGACGGCGACAAAACGCGAGAACATTACCGTCGTCCTGTCGGATTGGGCATTCATCTTCCTTATCAAGCTATTATTGTAAATGACTGCGCAGGCGACAATTACTATACTGCCTGCGATGAGATACACAGTGAGAAGAAACGGAAGATTGCGTGGCGCCCTCATGATCGATTCAGGCCTCGAGGTACTCCCTGCCCCCCATGTAGGGGACGAGGACACGGGGAATGCGAACCTTGCCGGTCGGCGTTTGGTTGAGCTCTAGGATCGTCGCGATGATCCGGGGCAGCGCGAGCCCCGAGCCGTTCAGCGTGTGCACGAACTCCGGCTTTTCGTTCGGCCGCCTCTTGACCCGGATGTTCGCGCGGCGCGCCTGGAAGTCCTCGAAGTTGCTGCAGGACGAAACCTCGAGCCACTTTCCCATCCCAGGCGCGAACGTCTCGAGATCGTAGCACTCGGCCGCACCGAAGCTCAGATCCGTCGTGCAGAGCTCGAGGACGCGGTACGGGAGCTCCAGCGCCTCCAGCACCGCGGTCACATCGAGCGGGAGCG
>JAQTVX010000152.1 GCA_028706585.1 Candidatus Krumholzibacteriia bacterium
CACGAAGGCGATCGTCTGCACGTCGTCGAGGACGAGCCTCGTGACGAGATCGGCGGCCTCTATGTTGGAGCTGCGGCGCTCCATCTCGCCGACATCCAGCGTCGGGGGATTCCAGAAGATGAATTGCTTGCGGCCGCGTGGACTACCGTCCTCGGCGATGACTCGGATTTTGCGGCCCAAGAGTCTCTCCGCATGCTCGCCGGGGTTCGCGATCGTTGCCGATGAAGCCGCGAAGACCGGATGCGAGCCGTAGTGCTCGCATATGCGATCGAGGCGTCGCATGACGTTCGCTATGTGCGAGCCGAATATGCCTCGATAGGTATGGATCTCGTCCACCACAACGTACTGGAGCCGCGACAGAAAATTGGCCCATTTGGCGTGATTGGGCAGGATGCCCGAATGCAGCATGTCGGGATTCGTGAGGAGCACCTTCGCTTCCTCGCGCAGCTTGCGGCGGCTCGAGGCCGGCGTGTCGCCGTCGTAGGTGCCCGCCTCGAACCTGATGCCCTTCGGGCCCATGTAGCGCTGCAGCACCCTCAGCTGATCCTGCGCGAGCGCCTTCGTGGGATACAGGTAGAGCGAGCGCGACTCGCTATCCTCGAGTAGGCTGGAAAGCACGGGGATATTGTAGCAGAGCGTCTTCCCGCTCGCGGTCGACGTGACGATGACGACGTCAGTGCCTCCGCGCAGGCTCTTCACGGCCTCGACCTGATGCACGTAGAGCTTATCAATGCCCGTGGCCTTGAGAATCTTCTGGAGCTTGTCGGGAAGCGGTGGCTCGAGCTCCCCGAAGCGCGCCGCTCGCGTCGGGATCGTGTGCTTGTGGGAGATCTGCCCCCTGTAGAAATCCTCGGTCTGCACCTTTTTAAGGAACTTGGTCGCTTCCACGGCTGCTCCTTTGTTGCGGGGAATATTATCAGAAATGGAGCGGGGCCGCACGCGGGATTTGCTGGAGCCCGGTTCCGTGCGCGGACCTCGGGCCGCCGCCTCCCCGAGGCGCTACTCGGCGCGGCCGGATAGGAAAACCGTCACTAGCTGCAGCATCGTCACTAGATCGAGCCTGTTGTGGTGGATGATCGTCGCCATGTCCTTCGCGTCTTGAGTCCGCACGAACTCGTGATAGCTCGCTGGGATGTCGGCGCCCGCAATGTCGCCGACGCGCCTGCGACCGCAGAAGTGCGCCTCGAGGGTCTGGAGCCTGTGATTCGGGGTTCTGTCTCCGACCACGCTCCTGGCAAGCGGCAGAAGATCGACGTGCGTCGCCGGCTCGCGAAAGGCCAGCCGGTGGATCGTCATGCGCTCCTCGATGTAGGGCACGTCGAAGGCGATTCCGTTGAATGTGACGAGGACGTCGAAGCGCGGCATGAGCGAGGCGAGATACGCGAGCACGGCCGCCTCCTCCGAATAATCCCTCGCGAAGAGCTGATCCACGGCAAGGCGCCCTTCGGACGTGTACATGAGGCCCACGAGAAACAGCGGCGCCATGCTGAGCCCCGTCGTCTCGATGTCGAGATAGCAGATGCGCTCGGGCCGAACCTCCCTGAGCGCCTTGAGAGTGCCGAATCCCGCCGCCGCCGGGAAAAAGGGGCTTCCGAGCGCCTCGAGATACTCCCGGTGAAACGCCTCCGCTTCGCTCCAGACGGCGCTCGCATCCACGAGAACGCGATGGAACGCCCCCTCTCCGAACTGCACCTCTTCTCCGCCGATCGCATCCATGAGACGTACCGCGGCGCTCGCTCGCGCGTCGAAGACACGCCTCTCGGACTTGAATACCCCCTCGGCCTTCTTCTTGAGCTCCTCGAGCTCTCGTTTGAGATCGACGTGGTGGCGGCTCATAGCATGCAACAGTGTACGTTGCAGCGGCGGACACTGTCGAGGTTGAAGTTGCTGCGACACTGTAATTGCATGGCGCGAACAATGCGCCGACATCAATAATAATTATGCGCTGGGCCGCATCGGCCCGCTTCTTGCAAAAAAGTTCCTCGGCTCATGCTGTTTTCCTTGACGCAGTCGGGCGCTTTGGGCTATTTTACGGCGAATTCGGGTAAGACCATGGAAAATGATAAATTGAAATCGATAGTGCTCGGGTCCGGGCTGGTCATTCTTCTGTGCCTGGTGGCCCTCCACCCCGGGCTCAAGCAGGAGATTGACCGTCAGGCGGGCACGACCGCAGGCGATACGGCGGGTTCCGCCCCGAGCGCCAAGGCTCCGGATTTCGCGGGAATAGTGACCCCCAACATGTCCTTCTTCGATCTGATGGTCAAGTGCGGCCTCGACGCACCGTCGATCAAGCTGATCGAGAAGGCCGCCCGCAACGTCTACGATCTGAGGAAGATATATCCGCAGCAGCATTACGAGATCTACGCCGGTGACGACGGCAGCATCGAGAACATACAGTTCTCGCTCGGCGACACGTCGTACATCGACATCAACATCAAGGCCGGCGACATCTCGGCCGAAAGAAAGAGCTACGATTTCACGACGACGCTGCGCGCGGCGAGCGGCACGATCACGAACAGCCTCTACCTGGCGTGCAAGGAGCAAGATATTCCGGGCGAGATCGCGGACCAGCTCGGGAACAGAATATTCGCATTCGACATCGACTTCTTTACCGATATGCGGAAGGGCGACTACTTCAAGGTGATCTACGAGGAGAGGACCCGCTTCGACGGCCTGAAGAAGATCGGGCGAATTGTCGCGGCCGAGTTCTACACGCTGGGCCGCGGCCATTATGCATTCCTTTTCGATAATGAGAACGGCAAGGCGGACTACTTCGACGAGAATGGAAAGTCGCTGAGGAAGCAGCTTCTGAAGGCGCCCCTTTCGTTCTCGCGGATCAGCTCGAACTTCAGCACGCACCGATTCCATCCGGTCCTTCACCACTATGCCCCGCATCTCGGGGTAGACTACGCGGCGCCGGTCGGAACGCCCGTGATGGCCACCGGCAACGGCACCATCATTGCAGCGGACCGCAACAGCGCAAACGGTAGATTCATCAAGATCCGCCATACCAACAACTACGTCACGTACTACCTGCATCTCTCCCGCTTCGCCAAGGGAATCTATCCCGGCGCGCGGGTGCAGCAGGGAGAGATCATCGGGTACGTTGGAATGACCGGCTACGCGACCGGGCCGCATCTGGACTATCGCATCAAGATCGGGAACACCTTCGTCAATCCTCGCAAGGTCTCGCTTCCGCCGGCTAAACCGATCACCAGCGATAACATGGCATCGTTCATTGACTTGCGCGACCGGCATCTCGCCAAGCTCGATTCTATCGGCATCCGGGACGACGCCGCTCCCGTTGCTTCGGCGGATAAATCCGCTGAGGAAGGGCAGGCCTCGGTTGGCGGCAAATCCCCGTCCGCAGTTTCCCATTAGAAGATGACAGCGAAAAAGGCAATCTTCGTGCATGCGTGCTGCGCTTCGTGCTCGAGCTACGTTCTCGCGCACCTCGCCGAGATCTACGAGACGATCGCCTACTACTACAATCCCAACATCCATCCCGAATCCGAATACCGGCTCCGCCTCGATGAGATGCGTCGTGTTTGCAGAAGGCTCGACATCGAGCTCGTCGAGGGCAGCTACAGAAACCTCCGCTGGTGGAAAGAGATCGCGCCGTTCAAGGATCTGTCGGAGAAGAGCGAGCGCTGCTGGGCCTGCTATCGATTCAGGCTCGATGCCACGGCGAAGAAGGCGGCGCAATTCGGCATCCCCCTCTTCACAACGACCCTCTCCGTGAGCCCGCACAAGGTGTTCGAGCGCATCGATGCGATAGGACGCGAGGCCGCCGTGAGATACGGAATCGAGTTTCTGGCGGAGGATTTCAAGAAGAAGAATGGATTCAAGATCAGCGTCGAGCGCAGCCGCGAAATGGGGCTCTCGAGGCAGGACTACTGCGGATGCCTCATGAGTCTCGAAGAGGCCCGGAAGCGCAGGGACCAGGACAGGGATTGATCGACATGACCGAGGCTCGCTCAGTCGGGCCGTCTGGCCTCGACCATGAGCCTCTTGTCGGAAGGAGCCTCCACCTCGCCGATGATCGCGGCGCCATTCACTCCGCGCTTCTTCAGTGTGGCGAGATAGCGGGCGGCATATCTGCGGGGCATCGACACGAGAAGCCCGCCCGATGTCTGCGGATCGCAGAGCAGCATTTCGAGCGCCGGATGAATGCCGCTCCCGAAAACCGTATCATCCTTGACGTATTCGTAGTTCGACATCCCGCCCCCCGTGAGAAAACCGCGTTTGGCGAGATCGAGCGTCCCCGGCAGCGTCGGAAGCGCCCGCGCGTTGATGCGCAGGCTCACATCTGATGCTCGGGCCACCTCAAGAGCGTGCCCGAGAAGACCGAAACCGGTTATGTCGGTGCAGGCGCCGGCGCCGAGCTCGTACAGGCCCGCGGCGGCCTCGCGGTTCAGCGCGGCGAGCGAACGGTAGAAGAGCTTCTCGCGCCTCGGGGAGAGCGCGCCGTTCTTGAGAGCGGTCGAGTATATGCCGGTGCCGAGAGGCTTCGTGAGAACGAGAACGTCGCCGTTTCGCGCGTTTCCCTTCCGGAGAATGCGGTCCGGATGGATGAGGCCGGCGACGGAGAGTCCGTACACAAGCTCGGAATTGCGTATCGTGTGCCCCCCGACGATCACCGCTCCCGCCTCGTTCACCTTGTCGGCGCCTCCCCGGAGGAGCTCGCCGAGAACGTCCAGCGGCAGCTTCCCCGTCGGGAAGCCGACGATATTGAGCGCAGTGAACGGTCTGCCTCCCATGGCGTAGATATCGCTCAGGGCGTTGGCCGCGGCGACCTGCCCGAAAGTGTACGGGTCGTCGACGATCGCCGGAAAGAAGTCGACCGTCAGAACGAGAGCCGTGTCGTCCGTGAGGCGCACTACACCGCTGTCATCAGCCTGATTGCATCCGACGATGAGATCGGGATGACGCTGCGGGGGGAGAGTTTTGAGCACCGGCCACAACTCCGTTGGGCTGAGCTTCGATGCTCAGCCGGAGCAGGAAGCCATGGCGGTGAGACGCAGCTTCTTCTTCACGCTACTCCTCCAGAAAGCGATTTGGCTCTTCGTCCGCTACTCGATCTCCCTTATTGCGCCCACGGGACACTCGGGAACGCATAGGCCGCAGCCCGTACAGAGATCGGCGTCGATGACGAAGATGTCATCCTTCTCGGCGATCACCTCGACGGGGCACGCCGGCTGACACGCACCGCAGCAGATGCATTCGTTCGTGATCTTGTATGCCATATTCCCCTCCGAAATACCTCTCTCGAACAATGCATATAGATATCCCCGCCTCCGCGGAGCGTCAATCAAAATCATGGCTCCGCCCCGCGGCTAGGGGCCGATCGGCGCCTCCGGCACGAGGCGAAGCACGACCGATCTATCCCATGACATGAAGGCCTCGATGACGTTCATTACATCATCCAATGATGCCGCGCCGATGAGGCCGTCCATCGAGCGGTATGCGCCCCGGCCGTTCAACAATAAATCGAATCCGAACGCGTACGCCTCGTTGATGCTCGCGAGCTCGCTCCGAGCGCGCTTGCCGAGGAGACGGTTCTTCGCGATCCCGATCTCCGCGGCATCGGGAGGGCGCTCGCGCAGACCGCGTATCTCCTGCTCGAGGGCTGCGCGGGCCTCTTCGACGTTCTTGACGCCGGTGCCGAGATACGCCATGAGCACCGCCCCGCCGGGGAAC
>JAQTVX010000153.1 GCA_028706585.1 Candidatus Krumholzibacteriia bacterium
CCGAACTACGACCGGTACCTTGACGAGAACCTCTTTCCGAGCCGCATTCTCACCGAGGAAGCTCTCTCGGCATCGCTCGCCGAAGAGAGAATCGCGCAAATAAGGAACGCAATCGCGTCCCCTGGAACCGAGCACGGCGGCGTGTCTATAAGATACATGGTTCCCTGGTTCGACGATGGAATCATAGAGCCGGGCTCCGTCGACGTCATCCTGTCGCATGCGGTGCTGGAACACGTCGCCGATCTTGAAAAGACCTATCGGGCTCTCTCCAGGTGGCTGAAACCCGGAGGCATGATGTCCCATCAAATCGATTTCAAGGCCCATGGTCTCGCGAAGAAATGGAACGGGTATCGCTCGTACTCCGAAATGCTGTGGAGGGCTACCGTCGGCAGGCGGCCGTTCCTGATAAACCGACAGCCGTGCTCGGTGCATGTGGATCTCATGGAAAGGAACGGTTTCGAAATAATCTGCCTGATGAAGAAGCACAGATCGGATGGAATCGCGAGATCGCAGCTGTCGCGCCGCTGGAGAGGCATCTCCGACGATGATCTCGAGTGCTCGGACGTCTTCGTGCAGGCGCGCAAACGATAAGCCGCTCCGAGCTGCCTAGGATTTCCCGATATTTCGCATCCGTGAGAGCTCTCGCCCGACGTTCACGACGAGGTAGCGGACGTCCCCGGCCTTGGGAACCACGATCGTCGCGAGCCTTACTCCCGTGACCCGCATGAAATAGACCACGATCACCAGGGCGTAAAGCGAGTAGGAAACGGTCGAAGCGATCGCCGCGCCGTTGATCTCGATGCGCGGAATCAGGATAACGTTGAGGATCACATTCGAAATAACCGCGGCGAGACCGGCCCACATGTTCGCCCTTGGATAACCCCGCGCCGTGAGATCACTCTGGAGTATCTTCGAGAGGCTGATCATGAAGATGCCGGGAAGCAGCAGAAAGAGCGGAGTAACGGCGGGCAGAAACCTGTCCGAATAGAGAAGCCGCACAACGGGCCGTCCGATGAGCAGGATCGCGAGGCACCCGATCCCTATAACGAGAACGGTCATCCGTGAGATCGACGTCGTATCCCGATTCGCGTCGGCCTCATCCCCCGCGTGCGCGACGCGGGGATGGAGGACCGCGGAGAGAACGTTAGGCAGATACCATAGCTTCTCGGCCACGAGGACCGAGATCGAGTAATATCCGACGTGCACAGGATCGAGGTAGTAGTTCATGAGCAGCATGTCTATTCGATAGTTCAGAAAATCGAGAAGATTACCGAGGCTGTGCTGGACGCCGAAACGCAGCGTCTCCCCTATTACGGCGCCGTTCCAGCGGACCGAGAGCTTCACGCATCTCCTCATGAGAAGCGCGGCGCCGACGCCGGCGACGAGGTTGGACGCGAGGTGGTCCGCGAGAGAAGAAGCGAGCAGCGATCCAGAAGGCAAGAACGCAAAAGGCAGGAGAAACACAAGGAACGATACGGGCTGCATCGCCTCGATGATGTTGAAATTTCGAAAATCGTCGTTCGCCCGGAACAACATCTGGAAATTGTATACGAGAATCAATGAAGGCAGCGTCAAGAGCGCGAGCGCTATCGCCCAGAGAGGCACCGACGGAAGCCAGCGCGGAGCGAGAAGGGGCACAATCGCGAAAGACAGCGCGAGGGCAGTTGCGCCTATCAGCATGGAGAGGCTCAGCCAGTTGCCCGCGAGCTCCTCGAGAGAGATCTTCCTCCGCCCGAGCATGAACCCCGACGCGGCGCCGACGCCGAGATTGACCACTATGAAGATCATGCCGGCCGAGATGATCGCGAGGGAAAACAGCCCCTTGCCTTCCGGACCGAGCGAACGTGCCATGATGATGCTCGTCGCCAGTCCGACGAAGATGAGCGCGATTCTAGTGGCCAGAGTGATCGAGACTTTGCGGGCGAATGTCACTCGGTTCCTCCAGGCACCCTGACGGTGGCTTCAAAACGGACTCTACGGACTGAAAACATCATATCAGAATGACATGAAGTGCACGACCTTCTTTGTGCTTGTTCGAACCTCGCCCTTCCGTGTACATTTTCCAGCGAACAGAGCCCAAACTGCGGAGGAGCACATGAAGAAGTCCGGAACGAAGATCGATTGGAACCGCTATCGCGCGGAATTCCCCGCCGCCGAGCACTATATATATTTCAATCACGCGGCCGTGAGCCCGCTGTCGACCCGCGTAATCGAAGCCATGAACGCAGTCGCGACGCTTTTCCTGAAAAAGGGCATTCTCTGCGAGGAAGAGGTGTTCGCCAGCGTCAAGAAAACGCGCGGCGCGGCTGCGCAACTCGTCGGAGCCAACGGCAGCGAAATCGCTTTTATCAAGAACACGACCCAGGGTGTGCTGCTCGCCGCCAACGGCATCCGCTGGAAACGCGGGGACAACGTCGTCATGGGCTCGATCGAGTTTCCCGCGAATGCGTACCCATGGCTCGCGCTGAATAAGCGCGGCGTGCGAACCGTTCTCGTTCGGCCGCGGGAAGGCAGGATAACGGCCGAGATGCTCGCCGGCGCATGCACCCGGAAAACGCGCTGCGTGACGGTGAGCAGCGTCCAGTTCTCGACCGGCTATCGCATCGACCTTGCGGCGCTCGGGCGCTTCTGCCGAGACCGGGGCATCTACCTTCACGTCGACGGCATCCAGTCGCTCGGAATGCTCCAGTGCAACGTGCGCGCGATGAATATCGATTTTCTCTCGGCGGGGGGGCACAAATGGCTTCTCGGCCCTTCTGGAACGGGATTCTTCTACTGCAGGAGGGAGATTCTCGACGAGCTCGACGTCTGGAACCCCGGCTGGCTCGGCGTCAGGAACGCGCGATCCTACCTCGCGTACGACCCGACCCCCCGCCCCGACGCGCAGAGATACGAGGAAGGCTCGCTCAACCTTTACGGCATCGCCGGGCTCGGCGCCTCGATCGAACGCTTTCTCGAGATCGGCATGGCGCGCGTAGAAAGGCGGATCATCGACCTCACCGACGTGCTCGAACAGGGTCTCAGGTCCAGAGGGTACCGTATCACCAGCCCTCGCGGAAAGGACGAGCGGTCGGGGATCATATGCTTCACCCACGCCCGAAAGGACGCCGAAAAGATCTTCAGGAGGCTCTCTGCCGCCGGCATCGTGGTGAGCCTGCGCGTGGGGGCTATCCGGCTCGCTCCACATTTCTACAACACTGCCGATGAGGCCGAACGGGTGCTCGACCTTCTGTGACGGTTATCTCAGGATCACGATCTTCCTGACCGCTTCCGCGGCTCCAGCCTTCAGGCGAAGGAAATAGACGCCGCTCGCGAGCGGATGTCCCGCCGCGTCGCGGCCGTCCCACCGGCGTTCGAACGCACCGGCCTCTTCGCGAGCGCGCTCGATGAGCGCCACACGGCGCCCCGCGATATCATAGATCGCGAGCTCCACTTCGGCCGGCTCCGTTATCGCGAACGACACGGTCGTACCCGCGTTGAACGGGTTCGGGTAGTTCTGATAAAGCGCAAAATGCTCCAGAGAAGGCTCCGGCGGCAGAATCCCGGCCATGAGTGCGGCCGCGCCGAGCGCAGCCTTCGTGCAGACCTCGAAGAAGTCGAAATTCAGATGCTCCGCCACATCCGTGCACGAATGGTAATAGGGAGTGAGCTCGCTTCGCCTCCCTTCGATGAAAAGCACGGCGGGAATGCCCACGTTCCAGAATGAAATCTGGTCGCTTGCGGCCGACTCCTTGATGATCTCCACCTCGAGGCCGAGATGGAATGAATCGATCGCGGTCTCGATGAACGCGGCGATATTCGAATCCTGGGCCGCCTCGGTCCCTTCGAAAATGACGGCCGTCAGCTCTTCTTCGGGCTCGTAACCGATCATGTCGAGCTGGAGATCCCCGTCGTACTCGACGAGCGTGTCGAGCGAGTTCGCGAAGTAGCGGCTCCCTTTGAGGCCGAGCTCCTCGGCGTCGAATAGAACGAACTCGACGGTGCGCTCGGTCCGTTCGTCGCGAAGCGCCCTGGCGCACTCGAGCACCGCCGCGGTTCCAGTACCATTGTCGTCGGCCCCAGGCGCGCAGTCGTAGGGGGTTCCGGAGTAGGAATCCCAGTGCGCCGTGACAAACACGCGGCGGTTCGGCTCGGTCACTCCCTCGTGGCAAAACGAGATGTTCTCCCCTCTGATCGTGTCGCTGAATTGATACGCGGTGCAGTCCTCGAGCGCGGTGTCCCAGTAGAAACGCCGGACGAAGTTCCTCCCGGCGAGCCAGAAGCATCCGTCGGGAGAGATTGCGGAGTGCCAGACGTCATCCGCATCCCGGCAACCCGTCTCGAACAGCGCCCACGTCGCTCCGCCGTCCTCGCTGCTCCAAATCTCCCCGTCCGTTCCCGCCGCGATGACTCGAAGCGAATCTTCCATGGATACGGCGGTGAACCTGGTCGGGACGGATACGGACGTCCACGTCCCTCCGCCGTTTTTCGTGTAGAACGCCGTGTTCGTGCCGACTATGACCCCCGCGCGCTCCCCGCTGAAATCGATGTCGGAGAGCCGCCCGAACATGAGCGAGGTCTTGGTCCACTTCGAGCCGAAAGTCGTCGTTTCGTACAGAGAGCCGTTCGCCGTGATGAGCCAAAAATGAGTCGGCCCCGTCGCCGCGATACCGTCGATCGATTCGTTGCCGAAACTGGCGGGGGATTGCGACGTCCACGTTTCTCCGCCGTCCGGCGTTCGGAGAAGGGTGCCGTTCGCCCCGCCGGCCATACCCATCGACGAATCCCCGAAAGCGACGGATCCGATCGCGCCGACATCGGATCCGGTCGATCCCGAAAAACGCAAGCTCCAACTGGCGCCGCCGTCGGTGGAGATGTAGAGCCCGCCATATGCCGATTCGTCGATCCCGCAAGCCGCCCAGAGCCTCCCGAGCGGGTCGCAGTACAGACCGTACACGTACTGATCAATGTCCCCCACGCGCTCGAACGACGCCCAGCCGAGCGCAGACGTCGCCATGTACGTTTCCCCTCCCGCATCGGCGACCCAAATGGTGTCTCCATCACCGGAAATCGCCATTCCCGTGAGATCGGCCAATTTGACGCCCAACATGAACTTTTGAACGGAGGGCTCATAGCCGGCATCTCGCACCTCGTTCTCGAGGTAGCGGCGCGCGAGCTCTTTCTCCGGAGACAGCGCATACCGAGTGCGGATTCTCGCCTTCTTTCCGTCCACCTCTATCGAATCGGCGCCGCTCAGGGCCCGCACTACGCGCTCGAGCCTCGAGGCATCCACCTTGTCGACGATCGGCGAGGCATGCCGAGCGATCTGCCGCAGAGAAGCCGAATCAGCCGGCTGAGCCGAAACTGCGCAGAAAACGATAACAGCCCGCGCGAGCAAACCGATTCCTATGCGGCAGCGTTGCACGCCCAAATCGGCAATAATATTCCTTCCCAAATTAGACATCCGCTATTATTATAGCGCTTTCAAAACCCTTGAGCAATTGTGCCTTAACTCGTCCTTCTGCGTGGAGGTAGGAGGATTTGCTTCCATACAAGGACTTTTTTGGCGTCGACGACGAGACAACCAAGAGGATATTTTCTTGCGCGCTGGCCCGCGGCGGGTCGTATTGTGATAGCAGTTTCCAGCATACGAGATTCAACCAGATCACGATGGAAGAAGGGATCGTCAGGCAAGGGGAGAAGGCCATCGCCCACGGGGCC
>JAQTVX010000154.1 GCA_028706585.1 Candidatus Krumholzibacteriia bacterium
CGGACCGTATTCGCAATTACGAAAAACACCGACAGAAAGATGATGATACCGATCGCGAGGTCGGTCGAATAGAACCCCTTGACGAGCTTCTCCCCGCGTCCGAGCCACTGCTCGCCGTAGCGGACATCCTCGATGCCGTCCCATGCCGCCACCTCGCTCGACAGTCTCTCCAGGTACTCGGAGCGAATGAACGCGGGTTTGATCTTGAGCCGGTAGGCGTCGGGAAGCGGGTTGCTCTCGAGGGCGTCGAGCATGTCCTTGCTGTCCCCCAGCGTCTGGCGGAAGGAGGACAGCGCCTCGTCGCGGGAGACGAATACGACCTCTTCGACTCCTTCGAGCTTGAGAAGCCTCATCTGGATGTCCCGCGAGGCCGCGGCGCCCAAGCCGTTCTCGAGATAGACGTAGGCCCGCATCTCCTCGCTCGCCTTGTCGATGACCGCCTGCACGTTGAGGGTGATGAGAAGAAAGACGCCGAGAATCAGAAGGCTCAGGCCCATGATGACTATCGATACGGCGTTCCCCGCCTTGCGCCGGGAAATCATCGTCATCGATTCGTCGATCACGTAACGGAGCGCGTTTGCGTTCATCGCCGCTGACCCCCGTCCCCGGTAATGTCATGATCCGATAGACGCTCGGCCTTTTCGCTCAGCTTCGAACCGGCGAGCTTGTCGCGGAGATCGCCCATGTAGATCATGTCCTTGTCCTTCACCACGCGCCCGCTCTCGAGGTAGATAATCCTCTGTCCGAAGCTCTTCACCAGGTCGAGATCGTGCGTCGCCATGAGCACCGCCGTGCCCCCCGCGTTGATCTTGAAGAGGAGCTCTAGAATGCTCCGCGTCACGACCGGGTCGAGATTTCCCGTCGGCTCGTCGGCCAGGAGCACCGACGGCTGGTTCGAGACGGCGCGGGCGATGGCTACGCGCTGCTGCTCGCCGCCGGAAAGCTCGTGGGGAAAGTCATGCCGCTTGTGGTACAGCCCGACCCGCATAAGGATGTCGGTGACGCGGTGCTTGACGTCGCCGAGGCCGACGCCCGCGACCTTGAGCGGCAGGGCGACGTTCTCGAACACGGTCTTGTCCTCGAGGAGGCGGAAATCCTGGAACACGATTCCTATCCGGCGCCTCAGGTCCGGAATCGTGCGACGCTTCACCTTCGTCGAGATGTACGGGCCGACGACGACCTGCCCGGAGCTCGGCACGTCGTCCATATAGATCATGCGCAGGAGCGTGCTCTTCCCCGCGCCGCTCGGCCCGACGAGAAAGACGAACTCGCCGTTGACGACCTGCAGATTGATGTCCTGGAGACTGAAATGCCTCCCGAACGTCTTCGACAGGTGGTATACGCCGACGATTATTCTCTGGTCCTGCTCCACGTCAGACCTTTCGCGCGCTCCTCCATCTTCTCCGTGCGATGCAGCATTCGACGGCCAGAGAGAACGCACTCTCGAGGCTCGCCGGCGAGGCCGAGCCGGTTCCAACGATGTCGTAGGCGGTGCCGTGGCAGACCGAAGTGCGCACGATCGGAAGCCCGATCGTCACGTTAACGCCCCGCTCGAACCCCGCCATCTTGAACGGTATCATCCCCTGGTCATGGTACAGGGCGATTGCAGCATCGTATCCCTTATCGGCCCATTTGTAAAACAATGAGTCCGCGCTGAAAGGACCCTCGACGAGGTACCCCTCCTTCCGCAGCGCCGCGATCGCCGGCGCGACGACGCAGCCCTCCTCGTCCCCGAGGACGCCGCCGTCCCCGGCGTGAGGATTGAGGGCGGCGACGGCGATGCGCGCGTGCTCGATATTCCACAGCTCCCGCAAGGCCTCCGCGGTCACGCGCGCGCCGGTCTCGATCCGCTCCATGGTAACGGCCCCCGGCACCTCGCGCAGCGGAATGTCCCTCGTGAGAATCACGACGCGAAACGATCCCGAGACCATCATCATCTGGCAGTCGGACGCCCCGAAGAGGCTCGCGAGCATCGCCGTGTGGCTCGCCTGCCGGAAGCCGGCCAGCGCGAGCGCATGCTTCGATACCGGCCCGGTGACGATGCCCTCGACGAGGCCCCGCTTCGCGAGCGCCGCGGCCGTCTCGATCGCGAGCCCCGACGCGCGGCCGCCCTCGGCGGTCGGACGTCCCATCTCGTATGCGGCGGCTGCACCCGTGTCGATGAAAACGGGGAACGCCCCGGCAGGCCAGAGCGCGGCCGCCTCGCCGCACGGAATCACGCGCGCCGCCCCGCGCTCGCGGAGCGGGAGACGGCCCGACAGCGCCGAGAACGCCCCGATGACGAACACGTCCGCGCCGGCGAGCGCTCCGCTTGCGAGCAGCGCGGCCGTTATCTCGGGGCCGATGCCGCCCGGGTCGCCGATGGTGAGCGCGAGACGCACGTTCTTGTCAGACATCCCATCCCCCGATGCCGTCCGTTTCGAGCGGAGATTCGCGAACGACGCGGTAGAAACGATCTGCTTCCTTCCGCGCAACCTGAGCGCCGGGCACCTCGACGATCTCGACGGTCATCACTCTTGCAGGATAACGGATTTCGACCACGTCCCCGGCGCGGACCTCCGCGCTCGGCTTGGCCTTCTTCCCGTTTATCGAGATGCAGCCCGCCTCGCATCCCTTGTGCGCTTGGCTCCGGGTCTTCGCGAGGCACAGGGCCTTGAGGAGCAGGTCGATTCTCAAGCGGATTATTCTCCCTTTATCACGACGGAGTAGTCCTTCTTGAGCTCATCGATGTAAGTGGCGAGCCGCTCCTGCAGCTTCTGCTGCTCGATGAGCTTCTGCAGCTCATCCTTCGCCTCGTCGTACGAGTACACGCGCCCCTCGTTCCAATTCATGATCTTGACGATGCGAAAACCCCTCGTTTCCTTCACAACCGGCGCGATACCGCCGGCGGGAACGCCCTTGATGGCATCCTTGAAGGCATCGGGAAGACTCTCGAGCGGAATCTCGCCGATGAGCCCGCCCGCGTTCTTCGTGGCATAATCGCCCGAGTACTTGGCCGCCTCTTCGGAGAAGTCGGCGCCGGCGACGAGCTCGCCGCGCACGCGCTCGGCGAGCTCGGCCGCGGCCGCGGAATCCTCCGGCGTCGCCTCGGCGCGAACCAGAATGTGCCGCAGCGCGACCTTGTCCCCCTCGATCCCCTCCACCTTGATCAAGTGATAACCGAACTCGGTGAGAACGGGCCGGCTCACCTGTCCTATCGCCAGAGCGCGCGCCGCCTCCTCGAACGGAGGGTTGTTGAGATCGGCGAGGTTGATGGTCCCAAGGCTCCCCCCGAATTTGGCGCTCGGGCAATCGGAATATTTCTTGGCGAGCTCCGCGAAATCCCCTCCCGCCTTGAGCTCGCTCTCGATTGCCGTGATCCTCTCGAGCGCTTTCGCCAGCACCGCCGCCGAAGGTTTCGGCACGATGAGAATGTGCGCGATCGTGACTGTCGCCGGCCGCTGCGGCAGCTCCGTAAGATGTTCCCTGTAATAATCCTGCACGTCCGCTTCCGTCACTCGAACCCCGGGCAGGATCTTCTGATACATGAAACGCTCGATGAGCATGCGGCCCCTGAGCTTATCCGCGTAAATGGCGCGAAGCCCTTCGAGCGTCAGGCCCTCGGCCGCGAGCTGCTGCATGAATGCATCATCCCCGCCGAGCGCGGTCCTGTTGTCGTCTATCGCCTTCTCGACGGCGGCGTCTACCTCCTTGTCCTCGATCTTCACGTTTTCTCTCTCCGCCTGGATCGCGAGCAGCGCGTCGGCAACGAGGCTGTTCAGCACCTCTTGCCTGATCTCCTTCTCCTGATCCGCCGGAAGGGAAGTCTTCTGGGCCTGCATGAGGTAGCGCCTTACCTCGTTCTCCACGTCGCTCTGCATGATCGCCTGATCTTCGACGGTGGCGACGACGCGGTCGATGATCCTGGACCCGGCCGTCGAGTCGGAAGCGCCCGCGGGGGCCGCCGCGCGCGGTCCCGGAATCGACGCAAAGCAAACGGCCGCGGCGCAGATAACGCACGCGCTGAGAGTCTTCCATTGATGCATCCCTACACCTCTTTCAATTTCGGTGCGCCCCGGTCGTATCGAACTCCACTTCCTCGATGATCGTGTCCGTCTTCGCTGCCGTCTCCGGTTTCCCCAGGTATGACGCATCCTTGTAACGCACATTGGCGCAGGACCTGAGCGAGTCTATAAATGCGCCATAGGCCTCTTTCCGTTTCTCGAGCATGAGCGTGGTCATGATCTGCTCGCGAACCTCGTCGAGGCTCACGGCCACCAGCGCCGCGCGCACGTCCTCGAGCCTGAAGATGTGATAACCAAAATCTGATTTTGTCGCATCGGACGTCTCTCCCGGCTTCATGTCGAAGATGATCGCTTCGAGCTCCGGGATCATGTTCCCTTTCGTGAGGTAGCCCAGATCCCCTCCCCGCTGGCCGTTCGTGTCGGTCGAGTAGCGGCTGGCAACCCATGCCCAGCTCTTGGTCTCGAGAAGCTTCTTGACCTTTTCGGCCTCTTCTGGCGTGCTCACGAGGATCTGGCTCACGCGGTATTCATACGCATACTCGCGCTCATGGGCGGCGTAGTAGGCCTCGATCTCCTCGGCACTCACGCGCGTGCGCTTGCGCAGCTCCGTGAACAGCAGATAGTCTGCGAGAAACTGCTGTTCGAACTCCTTGAGCCGCGCCTCGACGTACGGATCTGTCTTGAGGCCTTTGTGGACAGCCTCCTGGTAGAGCACCTCGGTATCGACCCACCGCCGGACGAGATCCCGCCGTTCCTCGAATGTCAGGGAAGTCTGCTCATCCTCGGGGACGAGCCTATCGACGTCCGCGCCGGTGAGAACGGCGTTCCCGACCCGCACAAGCTCTCCCGCCCTCTGTTCGGGCTGCTTGCCTCCCTCGCTCCCTTTCCCGCATCCGCCCACGGCAAAGAGCGTTAGGAGAAGAACGCCTGTCGCCTCCCGCGCCGTTATCATAGACTGTGTGCCCGGCCCTACTGGGGTATCTGCTGGTTCCGCTGCTGCTCCATCTGCGAGCGCGCCTCTCGGTCCCTCTGCTCCAGCTCGGCGTCGGACGGTCTCGTTCTCTTGAGCTCCGCCTTCTTGAGATTGCGTTCGTAGATCTTTATCGGATAATCCTTGCGCCAGCTCGCGAGTTTCTCCTTGAAGAGCGCTTCCGTCTGCTGCGCCTTCATTTCCGCCTGCACCGTGGCGATGGCGGATGCGTACGGCAGCGGTTGCGGCGCCTCGATCTTGTCGACCTTGACGATTGCCCATCCCCTCGGGACCTGGAATGGATCGGAGATTGCCCCCTCGGCGAGCGAGAACGCAACCGCATCATAGTCGGGAAACTCGCCCCTGGAAACGAGCCCCGTCCGGTTGCCGTCCGGGGCCGCCGTCTTGTCCTCGGCATAATTCTTGATGAGCTTCGCGAAGGGCTCGCCCTTCTTCGCGAGCGCGGCCACCTCGTCCGCCTTTGCCTTGTCGCTCACGACAATGATCGAGAAATTGCGCTTCTCCGGCCCCGCCAGCTCGTCCTTGTGAGTGTCATAGTAATCCTTCACATCCAGTTCATTCACCGCCACCTGGTCCGTGATCTGATCCTTGTACATCGTGCTGACGAGGAATCTCTCCTTCTTCGCCTTTAAATCCTTCGCCACCTCGGGGATTTCCAGAACCTTGAGAG
>JAQTVX010000004.1:0-16992 GCA_028706585.1 Candidatus Krumholzibacteriia bacterium
CATGCGATCTGCGATGCGGTGATGTACATCAAGAACGGTTATGCGGACATGATGTTGACCGGGGGCACCGAGGCGACGATCTCTCCCATGGCGCTGGGCGGATTCTGCTCGATGAAGGCGCTCTCCTCGCGGAACGATGATCCGGAGAGGGCCAGCCGCCCCTTCGACAGAGACCGCGACGGTTTCGTGATGTCGGAAGGGTCGGGCCTCGTTGTGCTCGAGGAGCTCGAGTCGGCCAGGAAGCGTGGGGCGAAGATACTGGCCGAGCTCGCCGGTATTGGGCTCACGGCCGATGCATACCACATCACGATGCCCGTGCCTGGAGGCACGGGAGCGGCGAATGCAATGAGGCAGGCCCTCCGAACCGCCGGCGTGCAGCCGGGGGACATAGATTACATAAACGCCCATGGAACGTCTACGGCGTACAACGACAAGACCGAGTCCGATGCGATCATCGCGGTTTTCGGTCCGAACGTGGATCGGATCAAGGTGAGCTCGACGAAATCCACGCACGGGCATATGCTCGGCGCGGCGGCCGCCATCGAGTTCATAACGTGCGTCAAGGCTATCAACGAGGGTCTCGTCCCGCCAACGGCGAATCTCGACAATCCGGACCCCGAGTGTCCTCTCGACCACGTTCCCAAGATCGCCGTGCGGAAGGAGCTCAGGAACGTCCTGAGCAATTCCTTTGGCTTCGGCGGGCACAACGTAAGCATCTTGGTCAGGAGATACGAGGAGTAATAACGAAATCCTCGCCTATGCGCCACTTTCTCGAGGCAATCAAGCGGCGTTTCCGCGCCGGCGATACGGATCGGCTGGAGGATCTTCCGGATCTCGAGCGGCGGCTCGGGTATCGTTTCTCCAGCAGGGCGCGTCTCGTCGAGGCGCTCACTCACCGTTCGGTCCTGGGCGATCTCGGGGCCGGCGATGAGCGTATAACATACGAGCGGCTCGAGTTTCTCGGCGATTCCGTTCTCGCCCTCGTCACGAGCGATTTCCTCTTCCGCAGCTTTCCCGAAGAGAACGAAGGCCAGCTCACGAAAAAGAAGTCTCTTCTGGTGAGCAAGGGAGTGCTGGCGAAGAAGGCGGAGGAGATCGGCATCAAGCGGCACATTATTCTCAGTGATAGCGCCCAGAAGGGGGGCGTGGCGGATCAGGATTCAGTGCTGACCGCGGTGCTCGAGGCTCTCATCGGTGCGATCTACCTCGACGGCGGCATGGAGAAGGCTAGGGTCTTCGTCGAGGAAATGCTCCTCGATAACATCGACGAATTCCTGGAACACCGGGACCATATCAATTACAAGAGTATCATCCAGGAGTGGTCGCAGTCGAAGTACCGGAGCTATCCGAGGTATGCCGTTCGGTCGACGACGGGGCCGGAGCACGACAAGATGTTTCTCGTGGAAGTGAAGGTTGGCGGGAAGGTCGCCGGCAGGGGCAGGGGAAAGAGCAAGAAGGACGCCGAGCAGATGGCGGCGAAGGAAGCTCTCCACAACGTTGGCAAGCACGAGTAGGAGAAGCGGCGGTTATGGCAAAACGATCAGTGACCCGCGCTCCATTCACGTTCGGGGGCGATCCCGAGGCGTTTTGCGCCGAGTGCCAGCTTCCCTGCAATCTCGAGGAAATGAGCATCGACTGCCACCGGAGGTTTTTTCTCCACGGCATGACGAACTGCTCGTACTTCGTGTATGGATACTGCTTTCTCGTCGATCAGCCGGGGTGTGTGTTCGACAACGGCGCTCGCCACGACGAGTACTGGCTACACCTTCTCAACGAGTATCTGCACAACGCCTCGCGGCGGGAGGAGGACGACGAATTCAGGAAGCGCCGGGAGGAAGTGCTGAAGCTCGTCGCGTCGCAGATCGAGAACCACACTGTCTATCTATGCCGCTACCTGGAAGAATACTATAACCAGATCATGGGCACGGGCGGGGGGCTCTCGGAAGATATGATGTCCCGGCTCGATGAAGCCTACCTGTCGCTTCTGCGTGGAATCACGAGAAAACCCGATTGATGCGGTGCGGCCTAGAAGCGGTATGCCGCCGACACGATCACCTCTGTGATCGATCGCTCCTCCGTGAGAACATCGCCCGCCTCGTCTTCAGTCACCTTCTCGTAGCCGCCGATAACGACTCCGAGATCCAGAGTGAGAACCTGCTCGATCAGCCCGCCCACTCCGAAGGTGAAGAATTTCCTTTCACGCGTCGCCTCGAAATCGGCGACGACCCGTCGGACTTCGTCAACCGGCGCGATGTACGCGATCTCCTCTATCATCGATAGCTCCAACGGTACGTACGAGAAGCCCCCGCGGAACCTGATTGGCGCCTGTGGAAGGGTCACTTCGGCGCCGAGATGGAAATCCCAGGTTTCCTTCAGGATGTGTTCCATGCCCGGGTCGAGCTCGCTTGTTATGGCGACGCCGTTGTATTCCGCCTGCGAGTAGTCGCAGTACGAGAGGTCTCCCGAGAGCGTCAGCATGGAGAGACTGAGCGCGAGCCCGCCGCTGAATCGCATCGGAAGGGTGTAATCGTCCTCGATGAGTCCGTAGTCCGGATCCGTCGTCCACCCGCTGTCCCCTCCGGTGTACATGCCCTCGTAAGTGGTCGTTCCGTCCCCATCGTATGTCAGCCATACCGGGCTCGAGAATGATAGCCCCGCCCGGAGTTTTTCGCTGATCTTGAGGAGGAGCCCCAGCTTGAAGCTCACGCCGTCCAGGTTCACATCCACCTGATCCTTCCAGTAGGCTGCCGAGTCGGCGTCGGCGTAGTCGATCTTGTCCGTGAAGGCAGTGGAGCCGTCCCACAGAACGATGCTTCCGCCGAGCGAAAGGCGAGGCGAGATGTCGAAACCCGCTCCGAAATGATACTGATAGATCGAGCCCGACTGAAGGTAGTCGTTTTCCACCATCGCGCCGATGTCCGAGAGGTAAGCCGTCTTGACCGATTCGAGATCGGATGTCCCCGCCTGGAACACGCCGAAGCCGAGCACGAGGCTTCCTCGGTAGGTCGGATAAGGGTACACGACGCTGATGTGCCCGAGGGACGTGTGCGAGCTCGATTGCGTCGCATGGAGACTCAGATAAGTGTTCGTGACCTCGTCACTGCGATGTTGAAAGCCGAACGTGAGCTCTTTCCGGCGAATCTGCGAAAGCCCCGCCGGGTTGTAGAGAAGGGCGAAAGCATCGTCGCTCACGGCCGTGTAAGCGCCGCCCATCGCCACAGGGCGGGCTCCCGTTCCCGGGGTGTACAGCATCCCGAGCCTTTCGAGGGCGAGGCCCGAGAGTATCTGGGAATGGGACGCAAAGGGAATGCCGATCATCAGGGCCGCAGTCGCCGCAATCATAGCGAGCCGAACATAATGTCTCATGACTATTCCTTTTTCTTGTCCTTCGAATCCTTCGTCTCGCCGGAGGCTTTCGTCGAGTCGCCCTTCTCCGGCGGGTTCTCCTTCTTTATCTCTTTCGTGTCGTCGGAACGCTTTTCGTCGCTGCCGCGTTTCACTGCGTTTCCGTCTTCGATGCCGCGCTTGTTGTCCTGGGAGTCTCCGGTTTGTTTCTTGATCACGGTGCTCTCGCCCGTCTTGGAGTTGGTCGAGCCGACCGGTTGCGCGGCATCGGAGCCGGTCGAGCCGCCAATGGACGGCAACGACGTTCCGACTCCGCCTCCGATCGAGCGTTTCACGGCCTCGCCTTGGAGGATGTTTCGGTATTCCGGCGCCGCGGACGAATCTGGCCGGCCAACAGAGATGGGATGCTGGTGCCACCAGGGCAGCTCATAGTACATCCACCAGTCGTCCGCATAGGGAGGCTCGTATCGGGTCGAAAGGAAGTAGGAATCGTGGCAATCCGTGCAGCGGCCGAAATCCGATTCATCGGGAGCTTCGGCGACGTTCGGGTGTTTGAGAAGCGTGTAGCATCCGGCGAGCGATCCCGCGAGGACAACGACGAGAATCGGCGCGAGGAGGCTGTTCTTATTGATGCGCATCGTTTATCTCCTCTCATTTGAATTATAGGAGCGCTGAGGGGCACTGTCAATCGCTTTGAACCTCTCTATATCGTTTGCCCGCGCGGAGCCGCTCCCGTATAATTAAGTCGAAAGGAACCTGTCATGAAGTTACATGTATTTCTTATTCTCGTCGCGGTCGTCGGCGCCATTTTGTTTCAGAACGTTCAGGCGCAGGAGTCGTCCGACGAGGACGCCTTCATCGCGTATCTAAAGGGTGTTTACCGGGAATCGGAGAACGATCTCTCCAGCGCTTACAAGTACTATCTGTACGCATTATCGCAGGAGCCAGGGAACGTGCGGATTCTCTTGAGGCTCTCCAAGACCGCCGTCGAGATCGGCGATCTCGAGGGGGCGAGAGAATACTGCAATGCGCTCATCGCCAAGGGTGAGTACGTCGCCGAGGCCAAGGCTATTCTCGCCGAGGTGGAGTACCGTTCCGGGGACAAGGAGAAGGCTCTGGAGCTTCTTACGGCCCTCCGGGACAGCGTCGATATTTCACGTGCGCAGGTTTTCAAGTTCATAGCGAAGATCGATATGGAGCTCGACAGGAATGACGAGGCGCGCCGGGTCCTCGAGGAGGCGAGCAGGTTTCCAGATGCCGACTTCTATATTTTCTACGAGCTTGGGCTTCTCGATGCGGATGCCCATAGGACGCAGGAAGCGCTGGACGCCATGGGTAAGGCCATAGAGATCGATCCCGATTTTCTGAACTGCCACCTCGTGCGAGCGCGCCTCTTCATGGAGGGTGGCCGGACCGCGGAGGCGAAGCCGGAATATCGCGAGGCGCTGCGTCTGGAGCCTCTCAATCGCGAGGCTATCCTTGGACTCGCCGGGATATTGCACGCCGACGGCGAGTTCGCCGAGGGCGCCGCCTTGCTCGCTCCTCTGCATCGCGACGGTTCGCTCGACGAGGGAGGGGAGATCGTCTACGGAAGGTTTCTATACAAGGCGGGACAGACCGATAGCGCGCTTTCCGTATTCGGGCGGCTCCTGGACAAGAGAGGTGACAAACCGCCGCTACTAAGGGTCGTTTCGGAGATAGAGGTCGATCGTGGGCATTTCAGGTCGGCATACCGCTATCTGAAGAGGCTCGTCGAGCTCGAGCCCGATAGGTTCGAGAACTACATCGGTCTCCTCCTCATGCTCTATCACGTTGCCCCGGGTCCCGCGACTCCCGAGGAGGCTATCGAGATTTCCGAGGGGGAACGGCGGGCCTTGATCGACAAGGCGGAGAGGCTCGTGGGCTCCGAATCGGTGGAGAACAACTTCATTATTGGATCCATCCTGCGCAAGGCGGGTGAGACGGACGAGGCCGAGCGGCGACTGCTCAAGGCCGAGGAGCTCGATACAGAGAACGAGAGCGTCGCCCTCGAGCTCGCCACGCTCTACGGCCATTCCGGACGTTTCGACGAGGCGCTAAAGCGCGTCGTGAATCTCTACAAAGGCAATCCAGAGGATGCGTCCATAGCGAATTTCTACGGGTATCTCCTCGCCGAGAAAGGGGAAAGCCTTGACTTCGCGGAGAAGCTGATCGGCAAGGCTCTCGCCAAGGAGCCGGAAAACGGCTATTTTCTCGACAGCCTCGGATGGATAAAGTTCAAAATGGGACGGTATCGCGAGGCTCTTGATATCTTCCTCAGGGCGGTGGACAAGGTGGGTGACGATGCCGTTATCTGGGAGCACGTCGGAGATGCCTATCTGAAGCTCAACGAGACCGCCGCAGCGCGGGCGGCTTATCAGAAATCCCTCGCCATCGATCCGAGAAGCGTCACCGTGGATGGCAAAGCAAGGAAGCTCGAAAGCGATGGGAAAGCAAATTAGATTGATTCCATATCTTTTTGTTATCCTCGCGCTGATGCAATCGTGCGCCTTCCTGGGCAGTCCTCGCGTTCAAGCGCCGTGCGACGGCGATTTTGAGGCCCTTTTCCCCGTCATTCAGGCGGCCGATGGTCTCGAGATCGTCGGGAAGGCTCGCCTGGAAGTGGGGCAGTATCGCATCAGGGGACTTCTGCGGGTAGTCTATTCTACGCAGGAGAATGCGGCCCGGCTGGATTTTCGAAGCTCGAGCCTTTTCGGGACCATCGAAGAGGACGTGACGGTGCTCGTCGGGGATAGCATCATCATTTTCGATCGCGAGAGCGGAACGTATTTCGGCAACGATTCCGCGCGCGCTCTCGTAGAAGACAAGATGGGGGAGAAGATCACGGCGCAGGATGTGCTTCTCGCTCTGTTGTTCTCTTTCCCGCGCTGCGCGGAGCTCCGGTCGCCCGCGATCGAATACTCGGGAGCCGGTTGGCGGTTGAAGGCGGAGTGGAGGGGCCGACGGATCGAGATGCGTGGAGAACGTGGCGCCGGCGTGAGCGAGCTCGGATTCCGCTTCGAGGGGGAGAAGAGCCGTTACGGCATAACCTATGGACGACCGGTTGCATCCGCAACGGTGCGATACCCGGCGTGGATCAAGCTCTCGAAGGACGCGGGTGGAGCGAAAGCACTATTTGAAGTGAATGAAATAAAAGAAGTTACGCCGCCGGCATCTCTGTTCGAAGCCGGCGGTTCCATGGGGCGTTAGGCGGCGAGGGGCTCCGGGCAACCGGATGCGGTTCGGAACTTTTTCGAATGCCGGGTGTTGAAATATGACGGATGTCAAAGACGGAGATGAGGGATTGATGAGACCGGCCGAGCTTCCGCAGCGCAAGATCGATTTCGGGGGCCTTACGGACGAGGAGCTCATGCTCCTCGTGCAGGAGGGTCGTAATCAGGCCTTTGACGTGCTGGTCGGAAGGTACAAGAACAGGCTTTTTACTTATCTCTGTCGCCTTCTCGGAAATCAGGACGAGGCGGAGGAGTTCGCCCAGGAGGCTTTCGTCAAAGCGTACATTCACGCGGACAAGTATCGGACGATTGCGCGTTTCTCGACCTGGCTCTACACGATAGCGACGAATCTGGTCCGTAACCGCGTGAGAAACGTGAAACGGCGCCCGGCGGTTGTGAGCATGTGGTCCGAAGATTCGAGCGGCGAGGACGCCGGGAAATGGATGGAGATCAGGGACGACTCGAATAGACCGGATTTCGAAGCGGAGAGGCGGAATCTGAACGAAATGGTTCAGGAGGCGATCGAAAAGATTCCCGGCAAATACCGCCCGGCATTCGTGCTGCGGGAAATGGACGATCTGAGCTATGAAGAGATCGCGGCCGTGACAGGGCTCAAGCTCGGCACGGTTCGCTCGCGGATAAACAGAGGAAGGGCGCACTTCAGGAGAACGGTCGCGCCATTCATGGAGAAAGACCACGACACGAAGAGGAACCGAACATGAAATGCACCAAGGCGCAGGATCTCTACTTTTGGAGCCGCGACGATAGACTCGATGAAGCCGGTCGCATGGAGCTCGCGCGGCACCTCGCGCAATGCCCGTCTTGCGCACTATTTGTCAGAGAGATGGATGAGAGCCTCGATGCGGCGCGATCGCTTCCGCATCTGGAGGTGAGCGAGGGCTTCGAATGGAACGTGAAGAGGCGCATTCTGCAGGAAAAATCGAAGCTGATGCGCGGCGAGCCCGGAATGCTCGCGTTTCGGGAGAAGCGATGGATGTCGCGATTCGCCTTCGGAGCGGCCGCCGCCGCGGCGGTCGTCGCTGCATTCGCGCTGTTCGCGTTGCAGCGTACAGGCACTTTCGAGCCCCAGGTAAAAGAGATCGCTAGACAGACGAGCCCGAGCGGTTCAGCGAGCCGGCTTCCAGCCTCGGACGACGGCTTGGCCGCCGACTACTCGATGATAGGCTCCTACACCGGTCTGCGGATGGTTTCCGACAACATCTTCACCGCGGAGCGGGGCGCAGAGGGTGTCAGGCAGAGCCCGTTCCAGTTCGTGGCCGGTTCCCGCGAGGATTCGCTGGCGCGGGAGAACGAGCTGCTCAAGAGGCGAATCGGGCGCCTCGAAAGGCAGATCATGCTGCTCAACGGCATGCTCGACAAGGAGCGGATGCAGCGCCTCAATATGTCGCTGCCCTGATCCGCGCGAAAAAGAATACTGTTGCCACGTGCTGCTATCCAGCCTATGCTTCCATCGGTGATATTCTCATGAGCAGATCATTTGTGCGCCTGGCGCTCGAGTTCCTGACCGCCGCGTTCGTGCTCTCCTGCACGAGCCAGGGGGGACCGTTCAACGTGCCCGCGGCGGGATCGTACAGCGGCATCGTGCTCGTGACCGAAACGGGCGCTATCGATGGTCCGACGACGGCCATGGTGAATGCGCTTCAGCACGAGCTGGATTTCTACACGAAAAACGAGCTCCAGTTCAGGGTGCGCGTCGTTCCGGCCGCCCAGTTCGACAAAGAGATACCGATCAAGAACATGGTGATCTTCGGGATCGTGAACCAGGGCGGTGTAGGCAGCATCATCGAACAGTTCATCGGTTCTTCGGGCGTGCGGGGCGTCCTCGAGGGAAAATACAGCGTATTCAAGAAAATGGATTCGCCCGTCAATGGGCAGCTCACCGTCATAGTGACAGCTGTATCAAACGACATCCTTGCGCGCATCGCGAGCGAACAGGGCGCCGTCATCCGCAACATTATCGAGGACGGGAACCGCGAGCGCATAAGGGAATCGATGCTCAAGGAGGGGGAGAACGTACCGCTGGAGAGGGACCTCAAGGATCGATACGGATTCACGTTCAGCATTCCGAAAGTGTATGCGCTCGAAGAGCAGATGCCCGAGCTTCCGGGCATCTCGTTGATACATCCGGAACCGCCCCGGGTCATTTCGGTCTCATGGCGTTCTCTCGATCATGAGGGGGTTTCGCTCGCCGATTCAAACGAGCTTTATAAGCTCAGGGCGGATGTGTCGTTCAAGCTGTTCGATAAATACGTCATGAATCGGGACCTCGTCAGATTCTCGAACGCGCAGCTCGGGTCCTATCCGGCGGTGAGGATGGACGGGTATTGGGAGAGCAGCATCGAGCCGGCCGGGGGATCCTTCGTGAGCTTCTTCGTCGCCGATCGCGTCAAGTCGCGCGTCTGGCTCGTGGATTGCCTCGTCTATGCGCCTGGCCAGAACAAGAACGAGCTTCTGAGAGAAGCCATTGCTATCGCCGAGACCTTCAGCCTGTAGCGGGCGCATTCTCTTGACAGTGCATTTGGGCTCTGGTAGCCTTTTTGGGCGGGGGACGGCCGCATCGGAAACCGGTGGAAAGGCTTTTGCAATGAACGACGATCTCCAGAATCTGATCGAGCGGTATCGGCGCGCGCATGATTCACGACTCTTCGCGCCTCTCGCGGACGCCTACCGCAAGAACGGCGAGGTCGACAAGGCAATCGAGGTCCTGGAGAAGGGGCTCGAGAGATTTCCGCAATACGCAAGCGCACACGTGATCCTGGGCAAGTGTTTCTACGACAAGGGCGCGACCGCACGCGCAAAATCGGAGTTCCACCGGGTGCTCGAGCTCGACGAAGAAAACCTCGTGGCGCTCAAATACATGGGGGATATTCTGGTCGCCGAGGACAAGCGCTCGGAAGCCGGCGAATATTATCGGAGAATCCTCGCTGTCGATCCGAAGAACGAAGAAGTAGCGCTCTCCCTCAAGGAGATCGAAGCCTCCTTCGTCGTCAAAGAGATCAATCTCGGCGATACAAAGTCGATTCGGGACGAACGCCCGAAGGAGCTGGCCACGATGACGCTTGCCGGGATCTACGCGGCTCAAGGGTACTACAACAAGGCTCTCAATATCTTTCGCGAGGTGCTCATCAGGGAACCCGGAAACAGCGAGGCGAAGGAAATGGTGGCAAAGCTCGAGTCCATCATTAACTCGACGGAGGTCGAGAGGGACAAGGCGTTCCAGGAAGAGGTGCTCACCATTTCGCTCAACGATATCAGCGAGGAGATTGCCTCCAGCACGGCCGGGCACGGAGGCGCCGAAGCGCCTGTCCCCGACGTCTCGGAAGGCGAGAGCATTCATGAGCCGGCGGACGTGGAACCCGCCTCTGGCGAGAAGGAGGCGGCTGTCGAGATACCCGAGGCGCCGCCGGCGGAGGCGGAGGAGCCGTCGAACGCAACTCCCGATGCGCCGGAGGAGCACGGCGAGGGGGATGACATGGCGCGATTCCGCGATTGGCTCAAGAAGCTCAAGAAGGACTAACCCACATCTCGGGGCGCACACCGCCGGCAGGGGAAGCTTGTGGCCGATACGAGCGATTTCAGGAGCGGGATGATCCTCAGGATCGACGGCAAGCTGTATGCGATCGTCGAGTTTCAGCACGTTAAGGTTCAGCAGCGGAGGCCCATTGTCCGCACGCGACTCAAGCAGGTTCCCGAGGGATACGTGCTGGAGAAGACCTTCATGGCCGGCGACAAGGTCGAGGAGGTCAGGGTCGAACGGAGGCAGTGCCAATATCTCTACAACAGCGGAGATTTGTACTACCTGATGGATGTGAGTAGCTTCGAGCAGATGCCGGTTTCAAGATCGATCGTCGAGCCGGCGCTTCCTTATCTCGTCGAGAATATGAACGTCACGCTACTCGCCGACGGGGACAGACCTATCGCGATCGAACTCCCGCACATCGTCGAGCTAGCCGTGAAGGAGACCGAACCGGGCGTCCGTGGCGATACCGCCCAGGGTGGATCGAAGAACGCCACCGTCGAGACCGGCACTGTGATCAACGTCCCGCTCTTCATCGGAGTCGGCGATGTGATCCGGATCGACACGAGAACTGGGCGTTACATCGAGCGGGCCTAGCTCCCGCGGCGCAACGAGAACTTCCCGCGAAGATGCGGACCGGCCTCCCCGGGTCGGCCCTTTTTCATGAGCAAATCGGCCTGACTCTTGCACAAATACCAGTGCCGGGACCGGCGTTCAACACCGGGGGGAACTTGTGTGCGCAACGCGCTGCAGTAATTGACGTTATACGGATTCGACCGCAAGGGCACGAATCGTTTCCGCATCAGCCGAAAGGTGTAATGCATGCATATCAAGAAGATTCTCGAGGAAATGATAAATCAAGGTGGGTCGGATCTTCATCTCAAGGCGGGGCTCCCCCCCGTTGTGCGGGTCGATGGAAAGCTCCAGCACCTTAGCCTCGATAGACCTTCGCCGAAGGATCTCGAGGAGATCGCGAGCCAGATTCTCACCCCGTCGCAGAAGGACCGCTTCACGAAGACGCGTGAAGTGGATTTCGCGTTCGGCGTTTCGGGGCTCGCCCGTTTCCGCGCCAACTTCTACGTGCAGCGAGGTTCGATCGCAATGGTCTTCAGGCACGTCCCTGTGAACATCAAGAGCGTCGATGAGCTCGGCCTGCCGGCCGTTCTGAAGGAGCTCGCGCTGAAGCCGCGCGGCCTCATCTTCGTAACGGGCACGGTCGGAAGCGGAAAGTCGACGACACTCACGGCAATGGTCAACGAGATCAACAAGACGGCGAACAAGAACGTCATCACCGTGGAGGACCCGATCGAGTTTCTTCACCATGACGAGAAGAGCATCATCAATCAACGCGAGATCGGAAGCGATACCTCGTCGTTCCACGAGGCGCTGCGGCACATCCTTCGCCAGGATCCCGACGTGATCCTCATCGGCGAGATCAGAGACGCGCTCACGATGGAAATCGCCCTCATGGCCGCCGATACCGGCCATCTGGTCTTTTCGACACTGCACACGGTCGATGCGACGCAGACGATCAACCGTGTCATCTCTTTTTTCCCGCCTCATCAGCACCAGGAGATCCGTTACCTTCTTGGCGCCACTCTCGTCTCCGTCGTGGCTCAGAGGCTCATCCCGGTCAAGGAAGGGAAGGGGCGCGTTCCGGCGGTGGAAGTAATGATTGTCACTTCATCGATCCGGGAGTATATTATCGATCCTGAAAAGACGCCCCTCATCACGCAGGCGATTCGCGAGGGTGTCTCCTCCCACGATATGCAGAGCTTCGATCAATCGCTCATGAAGCTGCTCTCGGACGGAAAGATATCGATGGAGGAGGCGCTGAAGAACAGTTCCAACCCTCACGAGTTCAGCCTCAGGCTCAAGGGCATTCAGGCCACGAGCGACAAGACGTGGGAGACCTTCGAGGGCGCCGGGAAGGGCGGAGCGCCGAGCGACTTCTGAGAGCCTCATGCAGAGCGTCGCCGGAGCGTTGGATGCGCCGGCTGTTCGGCATGCTCCGTTCGAGCGGGAATCGCTTGATGGCCTCGATATCGATTGCTGGATGAATATCAGATTGTATCCTACTCTCGAGCAGGTTGATAGGCCCGCCCTGCAAGATTCGGCGGTCGTCGTCATCGACGTCCTGCGCGCCTCGACCACGATTGTCGCCGCGATCGATAGCGGCGCCGAGAAGATAATCCCCATAGCCGACGTTGAAACCGCCTCCCGGCTCGCCCGTCCCTCCGAACGTGACGCGAAGCTGCTGGCCGGAGAGCGTAAGGGTTGTCCGATCCCCGGCTTCGATCTCTGCAACTCGCCGGAAGAGTTCACGGCCGAGAAGGTGCGCGGTAGAACGATTGTCTTCACGACGACGAACGGGACCCGGGCCATCGCGGTCGCTGCTAAAGCGCGCCGCACGATCATATGCGCCATGACGAACGTTCGCGCGGTAGCCTCTGCGCTGGCGGGGGAACGCGAGGCAATCGTCCTCTGCTGCGGCACGGAGGGAAGCGTTTCAGCGGAGGATCTTCTCTGCGGGGGCATTCTGCTCGCGAGCCTTGGGGACGAGGTCGCATCGGAGACGCTCACCGATTCGGCGCGCATAGCGCGCATCATCGCGGATAGGTATGGCCCGGACGCCGAGACATTCATACGCTCCTGCGATCACGGGCGGAGGCTCATTGAGTTGGGATTCGAAAAGGACGTCGCGTTCTGCTCGCGCGTCGGCGTGAGCACGAGCGTGCCGATTGTGAAAGGCGGGGCGATCGTCGCCTTGGTATGAGCGATTTGAACCACACGGAACGCTCGGTCGTCGTCCGGATCATCGACGTGAATGCGAACCGGTGCGCCGAGGGCCTGCGCGTCGTCGAGGAGATCGCGCGTTTCTCGCTTGAGGACGGCGGGTTGACGGGACGGCTCAAGGAGATTCGCCATGAGGTCCGGGGGTGCGTCGAGCAACTTGCCGGGGGAGCGCTGGCTCATCGGGACAGCGTCGACGACGTCGGGAGCGGGAGCGCGACGGCGGCGGAGCTGGCGCGTTCGACTCTGGCATCGGTCGCGCGGGCGAATTTCGCCCGCGCGGAGGAAGCGCTTCGAGTGCTCGAGGAATTCGGAAAGCTCATGGATGAGTCGGCCTCGCGCGTTTTCAAATCGCACCGGTTCGCGGTGTATGAGATAGAAAGGTGTTTTTTCGCTCTCGAGCGGCCGGCCGTCGGCATGCCGCGATCCCCGTTCCTTTACGCGATTCTCGACCGCGGGATTGTTGCGCGCGGCGACGCGGGCCGCATCGCGGAGGCCCTCGCCGCGGGCGGAGCCGATATGATCCAGTACCGGGCAAAGGATATAGACGAGACAGAGAAGCGGCAGGATATGGCAGCGATCCTAGGAGCGGTTCGCGGCGCGGCGATTCCGGTCATT
This sequence comes from Candidatus Krumholzibacteriia bacterium, assembly GCA_028706585.1. Taxonomy (GTDB): domain Bacteria; phylum Krumholzibacteriota; class Krumholzibacteriia; order Krumholzibacteriales; family Krumholzibacteriaceae; genus SSS58A. The sequence goes on from JAQTVX010000004.1 coordinate 13,546, forward strand.
GTGAACGACGACGTCGAGCTCGCGCACGAGACCGGCGCGGATGGAGTTCACATAGGCGTCTCGGATATGCCGCCTCTAGAGGCGCGCGCTATCATGGGGACGGTCGGGATTATCGGCGTCACCGTGCCAACGCTCGATGATCTCGGACGTTTGCCGCTCGATGCGATCGATTACGTGGCGGTCGGCGCCGTATATCCGACGACGACGAAGCGCGACGCGAAAAAGGTCGGTGTCGGATTCCTGAGGAGCGTTCGAGACCGCACAGCCAAGCCGCTGGTCGCCATCGGCGGGATCGGACCATGGAATGCGGAGGAGATTCTCGATGCGGGAGCGGACGGGATTGCGGTCGCCTCGGCGCTGCTCGTAGGAGATGTGCGGAAAAACTGCTTTACGCTGAAGGAGATCGTTGCTAAAAGATTGCAGCGGGGAAAGGACTGAAGGCTTCGATGCGGATTACGAAAGGGTTGCTGCTCCTCCTGTTCGCTGCGTTCATCGGCGTCGCTCTTGGGTCGATTCACGCTGAGGACTGGGGAGCTTTCTGGCACGTGCAAAACCTGTGCGGACCGATCGGTGCGCACGTCGCGGGGGCGCTGCGCCTGCTCTTCGGCCCCGCGCTGTCGTGGTTCTGGCCCCTGTTCATCTTGTTCTTCGCCGTGCTCGTTTTCAGGAAAATGGAAGCCGCCAGGCAGCTGAGACGCATCATCTGCTCCCTGCTCCTTCTCGTGGTTGTATCCGCCATTGCCGCGGTTTTCGGGGGCGAGGGGGCGGGGGGGCTCGCCGGGCTCAAGACGCTCGGGTTTTTGAGGCTCATCTCCGGGCGCATCGGGTCAGGTCTCATCCTCGTCGCCGCGCTGCTCGTCGTTTCGTTTCTCTTGCTTCCGGGCGCGCTCGAATCCCTCATCGCGCGGCTCAGACGCATGCGAATGCCCCATTTCTCGTTTCCGGACCGGAAGCGTCGGGAACCCTCCGTGAAACAGAAGAAGTCGAAGAAGGAAAAGACCGTGCCGGAGATTGCGGTGATCGTCGACGGCGAGGAGCAGACGGTCGCGGTCAGGCGCGGAAGGCAGAAGGAGGAGAAAGACGAGGATCTGCCGCCGAGGATCACGGTGAGCGAGACCGCGATCATGCGTTCGGAGGATGAAGTCGGCATTTCAGATATCGAGGGAGTGCCGGGAGTGAGCGCCGCGGCGGCCGGCGACATGCCGCTGCCGGATCTCTCGCTTCTCGATGACTGCGAGGCGCGCGGCGTTTCGTATAGCACGGATGATCTCATCGCTCGGAGTGGGATCATCGAGACGAAGCTCAAGGATTACGGTCTCGACGGAAAGATCCAGGAGGTCCGGCCGGGCCCGGTCGTCACCACGTTCGAGTTCGTCCCAGCCGCGGGGGTCAAGGTGAGCCAGATCGCGAGCCGCGCTGACGACATCTCGCTCGCGCTTGCCGCGCGCTCCATCCGTATTCAGGCGCCTATACCCGGGCGCGGAGCGGTCGGCATCGAGGTGCCGAATCCGGAGGCAAGCCTTGTCTCGCTCAAGGAGCTTCTCGAGCACTATCCGAAGGACAAGGAAGGGCTAATCGTCCCATTCGGGAAGACGGTGACGGGTGAGCCGTACTTTGCGGATATATCGGAGATGCCGCATCTCCTCATCGCCGGAGCGACGGGCAGCGGGAAGAGCGTATGCATCAACACGATCATCTGCTCCCTTCTGTTTCACCATACGCCGGCCACGTGCCGGTTCATCCTCGTGGATCCGAAGCGTCTCGAGCTCATCGCGTACAACAATATTCCGCACCTCCTGCATCCCGTGATCACGGAGGCGAAGACGGTGCTGAAGATCCTGCAGTGGCTCACGGTCGAGATGGACCGCCGCTACAAGCTCCTCGCCTCGGTCGGAGTGAAGAATATCCAGAGCTTCAATCGAAAGGTCGCGGACGAAGAGGTGCTCCACCCGGAGACCCAGGAGCGTCTATCTGGGTTACCCTACTACGTGACGATCATCGATGAGCTGGCGGACATCATGGTCATGATGGGCAACGAGATCTATCCGCCGATCACGCGTCTGTCGCAGATGGCCCGGGCGGTCGGAATCCACCTCGTCTTCGCGACGCAACGGCCGTCGGTCGATGTGGTCACCGGTCTCATCAAGGCGAATTTTCCGAGCCGGTTGGCCTTCCAGGTGACCTCGAAGACGGATTCACGTACGATTCTCGATGCCAACGGGGCCGAGAAGCTGCTCGGCAACGGGGATATGCTCTACCTTCCCAAGAATCTCCCGCACCCGATCCGTCTCCAGGGAGCGTTCATCTCCGAGGCGGAATCGGAGCGCGTTGCCTCGTACTGGAAGAAGTTCTCCAGCGGGGAGGAAGCGCTCGATCTGGCGGACGAGACCCCCGTCACCGGGGACGACGATGCGCCGATCGACGACGAGCTCTTCCAGAAAGCCAGGGAGCTCGTCGTTATCCATCAGCAGGGCTCCATTTCCCTTCTTCAGAGGCGTCTCAGGGTGGGTTACGCGCGCGCTGCCCGTCTGATCGACATGCTCGAACAGGCCGGGGTAGTCGGGCCCTTCGAGGGGAGCAAGGCGCGGCGCGTTCTCGTGAGCCGTGAAAAATACGATGAAAATTGATGATCCGATTCTCGCCGGAACCTACGCCTTCTTCAATCTCGGGTGTCCGAAGAATCTCGTTGACGCCGAGCACGTCGCGGCGGAACTGGAGAACGCGGGATGGCTGAGCGCGCCGTCCCCGGATCGGGCGGCGCTCCTTGTCGTCACAACGTGTGCCTTTATCGCGAGCGCGATGGAGGAATCGGTCGAGGAAATACTGCGCATCGGCGCTGCGAAACGGGAGGGACAGATTCTCGCCGTGCTCGGATGCCTCGTGTCGCGCGAAGGAGCCTCTCTGCAGAAGCTGCTTCCCGAGGTCGACATGTTCTGCACGGTGGGCGAGATGCATCTCCTTCCGTCGAGGTTGGCCGCTCGTGCCGGGGACGGAGGGGGCAGAGTCGCAGCGGCGCCTTCGACGGGTCGTGGAATACCGTGCCGCTCCTCCGCGCCGGCTGGGCGAAGGCTCTTTACGCCGCCTCACCTAGCTTACCTGAAGATCGCCGACGGCTGCTCCAATCGCTGCAGCTATTGCATGATTCCAGCCATCAGAGGCGATCTCGAGAGCAGATCCAGAAACGAGATTCTGGAAGAGGCCTCACAGCTCGCCGCGGCGGGAGTGGAGGAGCTCGTTGTCGTCGCGCAGGACACGACCGCCTGGGGATTCGAGGGCGAAAAGAAGGACAATCTATACGATCTTCTCGAGGCGCTCGCGGATGGAACACGGTTCGACTGGATCCGTCTCATGTACCTGCACCCGTCGCACGTGGACGTCGATCGTCTCGTGCCGCTTATCAAGGGGGGTGCAATTTGTCCGGATCTCGATAAACCGATCCAGCATGTA
>JAQTVX010000004.1:17002-24569 GCA_028706585.1 Candidatus Krumholzibacteriia bacterium
GCGATCCTCGGGCGAATGGGAAGGCCCTACACAAGGCGGGATCTCGTTGCGCTGTTCGATCGACTGAGATCGTCCATAGACGATCTTGTCCTGCGAACCACCGTGATGACGGGCTTTCCCGGCGAAACGAAGGCTGATCATCTGGAGCTCGCCGATTTTCTCGAGGAGACATCGTTCGACCACGTCGGCGTTTTCGCCTATTCCCCCGAGAAGGGCACGAGGGCGGAGAGGTTGGCGAAAAAGGTTCCCAGCCGCGTCGCTCTTGAGCGGTCGGAAGAGCTTCTCGATATCCAGATGGATATCTCGCAGGAGCGGCTCCGCGAGCGGCTCGGCGTCGAAATGAACATCCTCGTCGATGCCCGGCTCGACGCCGATGAGCGTCCGGGGCCGAACATCGGTTGGGTGGGAAGATTCTTCGGACAGGCGTACGACGTCGATGGAGTCACGTTCCTTGAGGGAAACGCGGTCGCTCCGGGAGGCTTTGTCCGGGCGCGAATCATCGAGACGCAGGCGTACGATCTGATCGCGAGGGTATTGCGCTAGCGGTCCGAATGTGCCTGGGTGGGCCAGGCTGGGGCGAATTCACAGGATTTCAATTGACTTTTTTGCGCAATTGCGGATGATTATTAAGGTTATCGATGTCTGCGAAAACGCGCCGCCGAAACGGCCGTCATTATTCGATGCGGAGGTCTCATCACGTGTCTCGTATCATTCGCAATAAGGGTTTGCTAAAGATCGTGTGCCTGACGTGTCTCGCAAGCTCTTTGGGGATCGATGCCTCATTTGCAGGCGTCGGGGTATCGCGATCGGGGATTCTCACCAACTTCCAGATCATCGAAATGGTATCGTCCGATACGGCGAAAGATGTCATTGCGCGTATCGGCGCACTGCCGCAGGAAGGGATCGTTCTTCTGGACAAGGCGAAGTCGGCGGGCTCCGTCGATTTCGTGCTTGAGAACTCCTTTGTCCGAGAGATGCGCGATGCCGGTCTGAGTGTGGCGGTCGAGGCCCCGAAAAAGGATGAGGCTGTCGGCGAAAGGCCGATGTACAAGCTCTCGTACCAGATTGTCAGGCTGTCGCTCGCGTATCCCCAGACATCGAGGAAGTTGTGGCTCGGCCCGCTCCAGGTCCGTCGTGCGGCGCAGGCGGACGTTTTTGTCCAGTTCATAGACGCCGCGACGGGGGATGTCCTGTGGGTGAAGGATTGCCACAAGGAGTACAAGGATACGATCACCGGCTCCCAGCTCAAAGAGGTCGAAGATCCTCAATACGACTTCACAAGGCCCCCGCACAGCGAGTTCAAGATGGTTAGGCTCTTCGAGCCTATCGTCGTCGGCGGCATCGTGGTCGGTCTGGTGTACCTGTTCTTCTCGAATCAGAGCGATTAGCAGCGTATTTTCGGAAGGGCTGTGGCGATGCGTTCCATTCTCGGCCCGCGATTTTCCGTATTGATTCCGCTGATTGCACTTCTCGCTGCGCTCGCGTGCGGGAGCGAATCGATTCTGGACAAGGCGGCGAAAGAATATGAGGCAGGGAGTTACCGGGAAGCCATTTTCCTCATCAGACACCATATCAAAAAGGGGGGACAGACCTCGGCCGAACTCATGCTTCTCTTTGGCAAGTCGTGGCTGAAGACGGGAAGCGAGGCCGAGGCGCAGTCCGCGTTCGAGGAATGTGCGAAGAAGGATGCCTCGTATGGGCCGAAGATCGCGCAATTTCTGAGAAGCGAGGCGATCTCCAGCATCAAGGCATCCGATGAAGCGCGCGGGAAACGCATGATGATGCTCGCCCTCGATTTCCAGAGCGGTCTGGATTTCGGCGAGTACAACTTGGCGACTGCCGATCTCTATCTCCAAAAGCGGGATTACGATATGGCGGTTTTCTATCTGGAGAAGTACCTCCATGAGTTCCCTGACGCATCGGGAGCCGCGGAGGCGATGATCGAGCTTGCTTCCGCATACGAGAAGAAGGGTGATCCGGGCAAGGCGATCTCGATCTATCGAAGGTTCCAGGACAGCTACCCGAAGAGCCGGCTCGCGACGGATGCGGTATGGGAGCTCGAGAGTCTGCTCCTCAGGGAGGCTGAGACGCTATACGGTGAAGGCCAGGTGAGCGAGGCCGAATCGGTCCTCGTGGAGCTTCAATCGAGGGGAGGCAGCCCGCTCGTGAAGGAGCGGACCAGTTTCCTGCTCGGGGAAATATGCGAGAAGCGTTCTGATGTGGCGAACGCCATTCGGTACTACCGTGACGTCGTCAACGCAGGGTCCAGCGGGAGGCTCGTTGAAAAGGCAAAGGAGAGAATTGAAAAACTCGAGATGCAAAAGAGGCGCAGATAGCGTTCGTGTCGTACTTGCTCTGCTGGCGTGCGCGGCGATGATCGCCGCCTCGTGCGGCGGGCCGTATACGCCGAAAAAGACCAATCTCCCGGGCGACAAGCTCGCTCTTGCGGACCGCCTGTTTGCGAAAGGCTCGTACGATGAAGCCGCACTCGAGTACAAGGATTTTCTCGCGACGTTCGCGGGAGACGAAAGGATCGACTACGCCCAATTCCGGCTCGCGGAATCGTATCGCTGCGCAAAAGAGTACGCGCTGGCCGAGGTCGAATACCGGATCCTGATCAACGATTACAACTACAGCGAATACGTTGACGATTGCTACTATCTCGAGGCGTTGTGCTGTTTCAAACAGGCGCCCCGCGTCGAACGCGATCAGACGAAGACATACGAGGCCCTAGATCGCCTGAATCGGTTCGTTCAGCTGTATCCGTCGAGCTCGCGGCTCCCGGAGGCCCGCGCGGCTATCCATGAGGCGCACTTGAGGCTAGGGGAAAAGGACTTTATCGCCGCGAAGCTCTACTTTTCGAAGAAGGCCTATGATGCGTCGCTCATTTACCTCAATAAAATAATCGATTTGGATTCCGAGACAATCTGGGCCGCTCGCAGCTTCTTCTATCGCGGGCGCATCAGGGAGACTCGCGGGGAGCGCGCAGCGGCAGTCGACGAGTATCGAAAAGCCCTCTCCATCAAGGGTGAATACCCGGAGAGAGCGGACTCCGAAAAACGCCTGAAACTCCTCGAAGCGCAAACGGGATGAGCCCGGAACTGGAATGGCGGCTGAAAAAGAAAAGATAGGGCTATTCGGCGGCTCGTTCGATCCCATCCATACGGGGCATCTCATACTGGCTCAGGCGGCGGCGAACGTCGCCGGGCTCTCGCGCGTCTTCTTTATCCCGACGGCCGTTCCGCCGAACAAGCGTGGAGTTCGCCTCACCGGCATCGAGACGAGGACCCGTATGGTCAAGCTCGCGATCGCCGATAATCCGCTGTTCGAGCTTTCGCGGATAGAGGCCGTTCGCGGACTTTCGTACACGTATCGGACAGTGCGTTCCTTCGTGGATCAGGGCTACGGGAAACGTGAGATACATCTCTTGATCGGCAGTGACTCGCTCGAGGAGATCGCCGGGTGGCGCAAGCCGCTGGAGATATTCTCGCACGCGACAATTCTAGTAATGATGCGGCAGGGACACGGGAGGATCTCGGAGCTTCCGGCGGAGGCGGCGCTCATCTGCATGACGGCGGGGAGCAATTCGATATCGTCGACGGAGATCAGAGCGCTCGCCGGCGCAGGGAAATCGATCAGGTATCTGGTTCATCCTGCGGTCGAGAAATTCATCACCGCGCATTCCCTCTACGGCGCGAGAGCGTGATATGATGGCTCGCGAAGATCTTTTCATCGTTGACGGTCACGCTCTGGCATATCGGGCGTACTTCGCCTTCATCAGGAATCCGCTGATCAATTCGAAGGGCGAGAACACGAGCGCCGTGTTCGGTTTTACCCGCATGCTGCTCCTTCTGCTGAAGAAATACGCGCCGCGCCACCTGGCCGTCGTCTTCGACAGCGGCGAAGAGACCCAGCGCCACAGGGATTTTCCGGCCTACAAGGCGCATCGGCCTGAAATGCCCGACGATATGGCAAGCGAGCTCAAATGGATCTTCGAGGTAACGGAAGCGCTCGGTATCAAGGTGATAATGAAGAGCGGCGTCGAGGCCGACGATCTGATCGCGACGCTCGCGCGCAGGGCGAACGCGGAGGGGCTCGATGCGACGATCGTGACGGGAGACAAGGATTTCTTCCAGCTGCTGTCCGATCACATTCGGATCATACGCCCCGAGAAGGGGACTGCGCTCGAGGAGGAAATAGGGCCAGAGTACTGCGCCGAGCGCTTCGGTCTTGCGCCCGAGCGGGTTGTCGATCTTCTCGCTCTCATGGGGGACAGCTCCGACAACATCCCGGGTGTCAAGGGAATCGGCGAGAAGACGGCATTGAAGCTGCTCCAGGAGTATGGCTCTCTCGATGCGATCTACGACAGGATCGATGAGGTAAAGCCCGCGCATGTCAGGGACATGCTGAAGAGCGGAAAGGACGGCGCGCTCATGTCGCGCGAACTCGTGATCCTGAAGGACGTTCCGGTCGACTTCTTGCTGCCGTCATTCGCCATCCGGAAACCCGATGGACGAAAGCTCACCGATCTCCTGCTCAGGCTCGAATTCCATCAGCTGCTGAAGGAGCTTTCGCCCGTGGAGGCGGTGGAGGAGAAGAACAACTCGTATACGATTGTGGATGAGGAGTCTCTCGCCGCGCTCGAGCAAGAGATGCGAGGATCGAGCGAATTCGTCTTCGACGTCGAGACGACCTCGGTCGACCCGATGAACGCGGAGATCGTCGGGATATCATTCTGCGTGCGGGAGGGAGAGGCGTTGTACGTTCCAGTCGCGGTTGAAAGCGGGGCGGACGGAGGGCTCTTCCGGGCTGATGCGGGAGGGCGGCCGATAGCGCTCTCTCGCATCCGGGATGTGCTGGGTCCAGTATTCGCCGACGAGAGGATCGGCAAGATCGGCCACAATATCAAATTCGACTCCCTCGTTCTCGAGGCGCACGGGTTTGCGGTCGGGGGGGGGGCGTTTGATACGATGATCGCCTCCTACTGTCTGGATCCGGAGCGGCGGAGCCATTCGCTCGACAACCTCGCGCTCGAGTTTGCGAGGCACAGGAAGATTTCCTATGCCGAGCTCTTCGAGGCCTCCGATCGCCGGCGCGACATCAGGACCGTACCGATCGAGAGGCTCGCCCGCTACTCCTGCGAGGACGCCGATTACACGATGCGCCTCAAGGCTATCTTCGAACGCAGCCTTGCCGGGCTCGGTTTCGAAAAGCTCTTCCGCGAGGTCGAAATGCCCCTCAGTCTCGTTCTCAAGCGGATGGAGCAGGAGGGAGTCGCCATCGACGCCGCCAAGCTCGCTCCGCTCTCCGAGGCGGTCACGATGGATCTGGATCGCCTTACCGGGGAAATTCACCGACTCGCGGGGGAGGAGTTCAACATAAACTCCAGCAAGCAGCTCCAGCGGATTCTCTTCGAAAAGCTCGGTCTCGCGACGGCGCGGAAGACGAAGACCGGTTATTCGACCGATGAGGATGTGCTCACGGAGCTCGCAGGCGGCCATCCGATCGCTGGGAAGGTCCTCGAGTACAGGCAGCTATCGAAGATGAAGAGCACATACATCGACGCGCTCCCGCGCCTCGTGAATCCTCGCACGGGACGAATCCACACCTCCTTCAACCAGACCGTGACGGCCACTGGAAGGCTTTCGTCAAGCGATCCGAACCTGCAGAACATTCCGATCCGCACGGAGCTCGGCCGCTCCATCCGGAGCGCGTTCGTTCCGCGCCGCGGAAACGTGCTCATGGACGCCGATTATTCCCAAATCGAGCTCCGGATCATGGCGCATCTGTCGGGGGACTCGGGATTCGTGGAGACATTCAGGGAGGGAGGGGACATTCACACGAGAACCGCGGCGAGGATTTTCAACGTTTCTGAGAAGGACGTTTCGGCCTCGATGCGCGCGAGCGCAAAAACGATCAATTTCGGCGTCATATACGGCATGGGGCCGCGCGGGCTCGCGAATCAACTCGGAATAGGGCTCGTGGAAGCGAAACGTTTCATCGACGAGTATTTCGAGAAGTACCCCGGAGTAAGGGCATACATCGAAAAGTCGATCGCCGAGGCGCGCCGCAAGCGGTGCGCCGAGACGCTGCTGGGCCGACGACGGATCCTGAACGAGATCGACAGCGAGGATAATCGGGTCAGGAGTTTCTCGGAGCGCATCGCGGTCAACATGCCGATCCAGGGAACGGCCGCAGATATGATAAAAATCGCCATGATCAGGATCGATCGGGATATCTCGGACAGAGTTCTTGCGAGCCGCATGATACTCCAGGTTCACGACGAGCTCGTTTTCGAGGTTGCGCCGGAGGAGCGCGCTTCCATGGAGACACTCGTGCGGTGCCGCATGGAGTCGGCACTCGAGCTGGATGTCCCCGTTCAAGTCGATATCGGGTTCGGCGCAAACTGGCTGGAGGCGCATTGATGAGGGCACCGGTCATAGGAATTACCGGACCTATCGCTTCGGGCAAGACGACGGTAGCGCGGTTGATCGCCGCAAGGGGCGGGGCGCTCATCGACTGCGATGCGCTGGGCGCTCGCGCGCTCGAGGCGACGGGTGTGAGGCGAGCCCTCGTCGCCGCGTTCGGCGCCGGCATCATGACAGCAGGCGGTGTCATATCGCGGCGCAAACTCGCTCGCGTCGTTTTCGGGAGCGATCGCAATCTCGCTCGCCTGAACCGGATCGTGCGGCCGAGGCTGAAGCGGATCATCACCGAGGAGGTGCTGAGGCGGCGAGCGAAGGCACCGTACATTGTCCTTGATGCAGTGTTGCTTTTTCAGTATAAATTCAAGTTCAAGATCGATTTTGTCGTGGTAACGAGATCCTCTGTCGCGAAGCGCGTCATGAGGATCATGCGCCGTGACGGCGTTTCGCGAGTGGAGGCGCTCGAACGGATCGAGCGCCAGAAGAGGCTCAAGGACGATTGGGCGAGAGCCGATGTCGCGATAAGCACAGGGGGCTCGCTTGCGAGCATGCGAGGCGAAGCCCGTCGGATCCGCGACCGGTTTCTCGCTGAAGCAGCGGCCCGGAGGAAGCCAAGATGAAGGATAAACCGACGCACCGCGAAATCGAGGAGCAGGTGCTCGATATGGAGCGGCAGCTTGCGGGGCTGCGCGGTTGTCTTTGACCCGGAGGGGATGCGGGGCGAAATAGCGCTCATCGAGAAAGAGATGGAGAAGCCGGGCTTCTGGGATGACCGGGAACACTCGGAGGAGCGCGTTTCGAGGCTCAAGGAGCTCAAGGGCAAGATCGAGCCGTTGAACAATCTCGCGAGCGATATCACGCAACTGAAGGAGCTCATTTCGATGGATGGGGGCTCGGAGGAGCCCTCGATGCTCGACGAGCTGATCGCCGAGCTTCCAGCGGTGCGGAAGCGGCTCGGTGATTTCGAGCTCAGGGTGCTGCTGTCCGGAGAGAACGACCGCGGAAACGCTCTCATGACCATACACCCCGGAGCGGGCGGCACCGAATCCCAAGACTGGGCGGAGATGCTGCTCAGGCTCTACCGGAAGTACATGGAGCGGAGCGGATTCAGCTATCGCCTCCTCGATCTCCAGCCCGGGGAC
>JAQTVX010000155.1 GCA_028706585.1 Candidatus Krumholzibacteriia bacterium
GTCAGCCGGCGGATGGAAGTGCCGGTCTAAGCGTGTAGGAGGATCGTCTAGGCAAATCCGGACGGTCATTAACTCCGAGGCGTGATGGGGAGTCCCTTTGGGACACAAACTGGCCCTAATCAGACTGCCGAGAAAATCCTCTATGCGAGTGTCTGGGGCGACCGTACCGCAAACCGACACAGGTGGGCGAGGAGAGTATCCTTAGGTGCTCGAGAGAACGCTTGTTAAGGAACTAGGCAAAATGACCCCGTAACTTCGGAAAAAGGGGTGCCCTTTTCGGCCAGATCCTTTACGGATGGAAGCTGGAAGGGGCCGCAGAGAATCGGCCTGGGCGACTGTTTACTAAAAACACATGTCTCTGCTAAGTCGTGAAGACGACGTATAGGGACTGACACCTGCCCGGTGCTGGAAAGTTAAGGGGACGTGTCAGGCTCCTTCGGGAGCCAAAGCACTGAACTGAAGCTCCAGTAAACGGCGGCCGTAACTATAACGGTCCTAAGGTAGCGAAATTCCTTGTCGGGTAAGTTCCGACCTGCACGAATGGTGTAACGATTTGGGCGCTGTCTCAACAAGCGACTCGGTGAAATTGAATTATCGGTGAAGATGCCGGTTACCCGTATCTAGACGGAAAGACCCCGTGCACCTTTACTGTAGCTTGGCATTGGGTTTTGGCTGATCATGTGTAGGATAGGTGGGAGGCTTTGAAGCGGGAACGCTAGTTCCCGTGGAGCCAACCTTGAAATACCACCCTTGATTAGTAGAAATCCTAACCTGCGCCGTAAGCCGGCACAGGGACAGTGCTTAGTGGGCAGTTTGACTGGGGCGGTCGCCTCCCAAAATGTAACGGAGGCGCTCAAAGGTTCCCTCAGCGCGGTCGGCAATCGCGCGAAGAGTGTAAAGGCATAAGGGAGCTTGACTGTGAGAGAGACATCTCGAGCAGGTGCGAAAGCAGGACTTAGTGATCCGGCGGTTCTGTGTGGAAGGGCCGTCGCTCAACGGATAAAAGGTACGCCGGGGATAACAGGCTGATCTCCCCCAAGAGTCCACATCGACGGGGAGGTTTGGCACCTCGATGTCGGCTCATCGCATCCTGGGGCTGAAGGAGGTCCCAAGGGTTTGGCTGTTCGCCAATTAAAGCGGTACGTGAGCTGGGTTTAGAACGTCGTGAGACAGTTCGGTCCCTATCTGATACGGGCGCAGGAGATTTGAGGGAAGTCGCTCCTCGTACGAGAGGACCGGAGTGAACGAACCTCTAGTGCACCAGTTGTCTCGCCAGAGGCATAGCTGGGTAGCTATGTTCGGCAGGGATAACCGCTGAAAGCATCTAAGCGGGAAGCCCCTCCCAAGATAAGATCTCCCGTAACGTAAGTTACCTGAAGGCTCCTCGGAGACTACGAGGTTGATAGGCCGGAGGTGTAAGCGCAGCAATGCGTTGAGCCGACCGGTACTAATAAGCCGTGCGGCTTAACCAGATTTATTATATCTCGCGGAGATGTCTGTAGTTTTGCCCTGTTTTTGTTGGATTATACCGTTTGCGGGTTTGATTCGGGCCAGCGGTTTGCGTTTCGTCGAGCCCGCGGTTGAAGTTACGGTGGCGATAGCTGGGGGGAAACACCCGTTCCCATTCCGAACACGGAAGTTAAGCCCTCACGCGCCGATGGTACTGAGCGGGCAACCGTTCGGGAGAGTAGGTCGCCGCCGGTTAAATGAGAAGGGCCGCTCCAGAGAGCGGCCCTTTTTTATTGGCCGTTCGGTCTTGGGGGATGGTGCAGAAACGTACGGGCCGTTGAAGCCTGTGGTATCGATTACCGGCGATCGGTTGCCTGCTCGGCCCTCATCTTCTCTATCGCGCTCACGGCTTCCTCGCGAGTCGAATATATGACGCCGGGCATCTTTGCCTTCATAGCGGTCGTCCTGATTGCCATGCGGGAAGCCGAGTCTTTACCCCATCGGGCCAGACCGAGCAGCTGCTCGCAGGTCGCCTTTCGTGCCGCTTCCCCGTAGTATTCGGCAATATCCGCGTGAATGGCCAAACCGTCGATATGGGCGACCAACCAGAATTTCTCCGGGATCGAAGCGATGCGCCGTGCATACTCGGCGAAGAAAGCGTCGACGTCTTCCTTTGTCTTGATGTTCCAATTGTCCTCAGCGAAGAGAATCTTGGACGAACGGTTGTACTCAAATGCAATGCTGTTTTCCATTTCAAAGCCCCCCTTGTCAGAGCGACCCTCATGTCGCCTCGAATCACGGCATGATCGAGAAGAATATAGGGGTACCGAATATAATCAAGCAAAAACATTGTGGGTGGAAGGCGGCGTCCGACATTATTCTCGCGCCGCGGTGAACGGAATTCTGAGCGCTGTATCCACGTTCCGCGCGCATCGGGTCTCGAGGGCGCCGCGACGTGCACGGCCGACGCCTTCCGGGAAATAAAAAGGGCCGCTCGATCGAGCGGCCCTTTTTTCGCTCAGAGCCTGAACGGCCGTTGGGCCGCTTCAGCTCCGAAGAGCACTCTTTACTTCAAGATCTTGAACTCGACTCTCCGGTTCTTGGCTCTGCCTTCCTTGGTGTCATTCGTTGCGACGGGTTTGGACTCGCCGTAGCCCTTTGCGGTGAGATTATCCGCCTTGAGCTGGGAGAAATTCGCGAGCAGATAATCGCGCACCGTGTTCGCCCGCGCTTCGGAAAGTTTCATATTGGTCTGGTCCGATCCCGTTGCGTCGGTATGACCGGCGACCTCGATCTTGAGGTCCGGCGCCTGCTGAAGAATGTTCCCGATTTTGTCGAGCTCGTTCTTCGATTCGTTCTTCAACGTCGCCTTGTTGAGATCGAAGAGTATGTCCGTCGTGGTGATGAGGCCCGTGTCGAGGAATGCTTTCACCTCGACGGGGCAGCCTGTCTCATCGACTTTGGCGCCTGCGGGAGTGTTCGGGCACTTGTCGATGCCGTCGAACACGCCGTCGTTATCGGAATCCATCGGGCAGCCTTTAGCGTCGACCTTTGCGCCTTCAGGAGTGTTGGGGCACTGATCTATGCCGTCGACTACGCCGTCGTTGTCGGCATCGTTCGGGCATCCCTTCGCGTTGACAACGGCGCCTGCGGGAGTGTTCGGGCACTTGTCGATGCCGTCGTACACGCCGTCGTTATCGGAATCCATCGGGCAGCCCTTTGCATCGACCGTAGCGCCTGCGGGAGTATTCGGGCATTGATCTATACCGTCGACCACGCCGTCGTTATCGGAATCCTTCGGGCAGCCTCTTTTATCGACCCGCGTGCCGGCCGGCGTTCCCGGGCATTCATCCTTGCTGTCCACAACGCCGTCTCCATCGCTGTCCACGTCGCATGCGCACTTCCATGGCCATGGCGTGAAGACGTAGCACAGGATCTTGCTGTCCGGTTTGTCCGTCGTCAAAGTGCGGAACTTGGCCCATTGGTTGTTGTAGCCGGCGCTTGCCGGCACCACGGCCATCGCGAGAACGATAGCGGTGATCAAGAGAATAGCGGAAAATGGTCTCATAATCCCTCCTTCTTAGAAATGCCGTTTGTTTGTAGACTTCTTGAACGCCTTGCCCCCTCTATCCGGATTCACCTTTTATCGGTTTTCACAGTATTTTGCAAGATATTTTTTTGACCAGGCACAAGAAAATAGCCAGACGAATCAGCCGGACAGCAATCCAGAACCAAACTCTTCTCAACGCGGGTTCGCACGCCGAGTCGAAAAGGAGCGCTCAGCCTCTCTATTCTGTCTTCAGGACGAACAGCTTCCCGGAGAGAAAATCGGTTATCCAGAGCCGGCCGTCGGCGCTTATCTTGGAGTCCGTGATGGAGAAGACGGCGTCTCCGAACTGCCCGCGCAGATAAAACGATACATTGCCCGAATCGAAGCGCGTGTCGCCGTATGGATATTCGCACCTGTACAGAAGCGTGAATTTTTCCGTTCCCGGATCGAACTGAATGATGGAGAGCGCCTTCCCGCTGTGCGAGGTTATGACGATCTTGCCCCTCCAAGCGAAGATATTGTCGGGACAGCCCTCGAATGGAACGCGGAAGACCCTCCCCTCTGGTTTTACCTACTGCAGGCTGGCCCCGGCATGGTTGATCGCATATACGTTTCCATTCAGGAGGCACAGCTTCATCGGCTCGTCTTCCGTGGCGACCGTCCCCGCGGCGAAGGTCGATTTGTCGATCACCGAGACGCTCTTTGAATCGAAGTTGGATACATAGATATTGTCGGCGTCGAACTCCAGGTCCGTCGCCGTGACGCCGAGCGGTATCCTTTGGACGTCTTTGCGCGCGGCGGCATCGATGATATGAAGGATGCTCGGATCCTCATCCCTTTCTCCCGTGCGCACGAGGTAGAGCCAATTCCTTTGCGGATCATAGCGAAGGATCCGCTGGGTGGTTTCCCGCTCGATCGTGTCCGGGATCGCTATCCGCGTTCCTATCTCGAACAGCCGCACCGCGTCCGGGAGCGTGCCCAGCATCTGCTCTTCCTTGCCCCAGATGTTCTGCGTGAAGTAGAGCGTGCCGGTCGTGTCGAATACAGCCACGTGCGCCTGGCGCGGAATGCGGCGGTCGTAGAAGCTCAGGTCCTTCGCGCTGATCCCGAGAATGCCGTCCTTCGCTCCCCATATGTAGACCGTGGGCCAGTACGATTGATGGGGGCCGTAGGAGAGGCAGACGTTGCCCGCCGGATCCAGAAGCGCTGCGATCGGATAATCGAACGGGATCCCATGCGTTTCGAAGGCACCGTTTTCGTGCACTTCGGCGAACTCGTCCTCCGAATTGAATACAAAGAAGCTGCTTCGCGAGGGCACCTCGACGAGAGCCACGGGTGCCCAGCCGGTATGAATCTTCTTCGTTTCTTCCTTTATCGGATCGAGCACGGTGATTGCGGCGCCGAAGGTGCCATTGACCGCGGTCGCACCCTTGGGATAGTAGAGCATATTGTCGTTGGGATTGTACGCGATCATGAACATGTGCGGGATGATGCCCAGCCCGGTAATCCTCTTCACTAGCTTTCTGTCCGCCAGATCGACGATGTCAATCTCTCCCTGCGCCCAGCTCGCGATGTAGAGAATGCCGTTCTTCACGTCGACCGCGCTCGCGTCGTTCCCGAAGGCCGGTATCTTGATCTCGGTGATCTTCCCGCCTTCCTTGAAATCGACCACATGGACGGACGGATGGTTATCATAGGGGATGTAGACCTCATCTCGCGCCGGATTGTACGTGATGCCTACTCCCTCGGTGAACTGCGGGAGCAATGCCACGATGCTTTCCCCGGTGAGGACGTCGATCTCCGCCGCCTCGATGACCTTGCGGTCGTTCGTTTCCACGACGAGGAAGAGCTTGTGCGTCGACTCGTCGTATCCCGCGAGGTGCCACCGGCCCCCGCTCGTGAGAGCGAGCGATCGCGAGTTGACGACCATTCCGCTGCGCCCATCGAACAGGAAGAAGGTCGACGTGTAGCCGTCGACGCCGATTATCCACCCGAGCTCGGGAGCGGAGACGACCCTGCGGATCGGCGGGGGCGGGGTCGCGTTGAGATTGACCAGATCTTCCCGCGTCGCGAGCCAGGGCAGCATCTTGAGTTTCCCCGAGCTGGACGAATAGAAACCGAGCTCCTTGCTTTC
>JAQTVX010000156.1 GCA_028706585.1 Candidatus Krumholzibacteriia bacterium
CGGAGTAATCTGACTGTATTTGGGCCATGCGCCGCCAGCCGGTGGCAAGGCGTCGATGCACAGATCAAAATAGAAAACTGGCCAATCGACGTCGAATGCATCACATACGCTCTTCTCCAAGACCCCACCATCGGCGAGCAAGGCGCTTCCGATGAACCACTGGAAGAGACGCCCCTTTCCATCCGCAGCCTTCGCCATCACGACGCTCTGAACGAGCCCGAGACGCTCGATGAGCGTTTCGAGCTCCCCCTTCATATCGAAAAAGTCGCATCTGCGCTGCTTTTCCATCCATTGGCTCGGCGCCGCGTACCGGGCAAAGAGCGCTGTCAGGCGCAGCTCTTCGTGCGGAAGTCCGGCCCCCTCTTGGCCGGGGAGGAATACCTTGCCGAGCTCGAAGAAGCGGATCTCCTCCTGCTCGGCTGGCGCATTCCGCTTGAGGACGCCGAGAAGGGCGGGCATCAGGCTCGTCCTGAGCGCTGATTGCCCCTCCGTGAGGGGATTCGCAATGCGCATCGGTGTCATCCGATCGTCCTTCTGGCTCCATCCCATTCTCGACGGATCCGCCGGGTCCATGAAAGAGCTCGTCATAATTTCGGCGAATCCACGGGAGACGAGATGCGTGACGATGCGCTCGTTTCTGACGTTGTTCGGAGAGACCTCGGCGAAGATGCTGCAGCGTGTCGTTTCGTCACGCCCGATGTTCTCATATCCGTACGCCCGGGCCGCCTCTTCGATGAGATCTATCTCTTCCTTGATATCACGCCGGAAAGTCGGGACCGATACATGGATGGTCTCTCCGTACACCCTGGATGGCAGCTCCAGGCGATTGAGAAGCACGGCTATGTCGTTTCCAGCAAGCCGGGTTCCCATGACTCGATTCACCTGGCTCACCCTGATCGAGATCGCACTCTTTTCGTTGCTCCCTGCGCGTTCGAAGCGCTCCGCGCATTCCGCCGCCGGTTTTCCGGCTCCCATGTCGCTGATCAGGCGGCAAGCGCGCGCCGCGGCATCCATCATTGCACCGATATCCGCTTCCCGTTCGAAACGGTACGAAGCCTCTGTTTCGAGCTTGAGGCGCTGCCTCGCCTTCCTGATGAGGCGCGGATCGAACATGGCGCTCTCGATTACGATCCGCTTCGTACGATCGGTGATCTCGGACTCGAGCCCTCCCATGACGCCCGCGATGCCGACGGGGCGTGAATCATCGGCGATGACGAGAATGGATTGATCAAGTTCGCGCTCCACGCCGTCGAGGGTCAGGATCCTCTCCCCCTTTTTCGCGCGGCGGACCACGATCGTATCCCGGGCCAACTTGTCGCGATCGAACGCATGCAGCGGCTCCCCGAGCTCCATGAGAACGAAATTCGTTGCGTCGACGATATTGTTTATCGCGTTTATTCCCACGGACTTGAGGAGCTTCTGCATCCACGCCGGAGAGGCACCCACGGCCACTTCATCGACGAAAGCCGCCGTGTAGCGCGGGCAGTCCGCCTCGTTTTCGATCTTCAGGTTGAAATCTCTTCCGGCCGAGAGCGTGAACATCTCCGGAACGATCAGCGTCCTCTTGTAGAGCGAAGCTATCTCACGCGCGATACCGAAGTGGCACAGAAGATCGGGCCGGTTCGGCGTCACCTCCACGTCGAAAACGCAGTCGGATCCACCAAGCCTACCCTCGAGGTTCGCCCCAGGCTTATCGTCGAAATCGAGCGACATGATGCCGCCGCTATCCTCGCCGATGCCGAGCTCGATCTCCGAGCAGATCATCCCTTCCGACATCTGGCCTCGAATCTTTGATCTCTTTATTCTGAGCCCGCCGGCCAGCACGGCCCCCTCGAGCGCCACGGCCACATTCATTCCCGTCTTGACGTTCGGCGCCCCGCATACGATTCCCAGCGGGCGTTCAGCGCCCACGTCCACCGTGCAAAGGCTCAGGCGATCGGCCCCGGGATGCTTGATTGCCTCGATAACTCTGCCGAAAACGACGCCTTTGAATGGAGGAGCGAGCGATTCAATTCCCTCGACGTTCACCCCGAACATGGTGAGATCGTGCGCGAGCGTCGCCGGATCCTCTTCGATCTCGACGTATCGCTTCAGCCAGCTCAGGCTCACCTTCATTCGAGCACCTCCAACCCCGTTTCGCCCCAGAACTGTCGGAGGAACCGCGTATCGTTCGCCAGCAGCCGCCGGATGTCATCAATGCCGTACTTCAGCATCGCGAGTCTATCGAGGCCGAGGCCGAAGGCGAAGCCCGTGTATGCATCGGGGTCGTATCCAGCGTAGCGGAACACGTGCGGGTGCACCATGCCGGCGCCCGCTATTTCGATCCATCCGGTTCTGCCGCAGATGGGGCATCCCGAGCCGCGGCAGACGAAGCACGTCATATCGGCCTCCGCACTAGGCTCGGTGAACGGAAAGAAATGCGGCCTGAACCGCACCTTCGCTTCGGGTCCGAAAAAGGCATGCACGAAATGCGTCACGTCGTTTCGCAGATCCGCCAGCGACACGTTCCGGTCCACGTAAAGCCCTTCCATCTGATGGAACTCTGGCGCATGCGAAGGATCGGGCGATTCGTTCCGGTACACCCGGCCCGGCGCGATGATACGGAGCGGCGGCGTATGCTTCTCCATGTAGCGAATCTGCACCGGAGAAGTCTGCGTCCTCAAAAGAATATCCTTGTTGATGTAGAACGTGTCCTGCGTATCGCGAGATGGATGATCAACGGGAAAGTTGAGCGCCTCGAAGTTGTAGTAGTCGAGCTCCACGTCCGGCCCTTCTGCGAGCGAATAGCCCATACCGAAGAATATGTTTGTCAGCTCGGCCAGAACCTTTTGCAGCACGTGGCGCCCACCGGAGATCATGCGCCGCCCAGGCAGCGTCGGATCTCCCATGCAGAAATCCCCATCGCCTTCGTCCCTCGAAAGGAACGCCTTGCGCTGGTCATGGAGCTTCTGGATTTGTTCCTTGACCTCGTTGATGCTGTCCCCGAACGCGGGCCTCTTCTCCTTCGGAAGGTCGCCGATGGAACGCAGAAGCGACGTTATTTCTCCCTTCCTTCCGAGAAAACGCACACGTTCACGTTCGAGGGAGTCGAGATTTCCGGCGCCCGAGATCGCGGATGAAGCCCGCGCGAGAAGATCGTCAATGGGCTTTCGATCCAATTCCTCGCTCATGGAAGCGATTCCTTTGCGATCTCCGCGAGACGCGAGAACCCCGCCGCATCATTAATGGCAAGCTCCGCGAGAACCTTGCGGTTGATATCCACGTTAGACTTCTTCAAGCCGTCGATGAATCGGTTGTAGCTCATTCCGTTCAGACGCGCCGCCGCGTTGATTCTGGCAATCCACAGCTTGCGGAAATCGCGCTTCCGCGCCCGGCGATCCCGGTATGAATATATGAGGGCCCGATTCACGGCCTCGCGCGCTGGTCTGTACAATGTGTGACGGCTTCCGAAATAGCCCTTCGCCCGCTTCAGGATCTTTTTCTTGCGGCTTTTCGAGGGCACGCCATGTTTGGTTCTCGGCATACTATGATTCCTCCTGCATGTTGCACAAGCCTTCTCGCGTAGGGAATGACAACGCGCTTACTACATGCCCAGCATCCGGCGCACGCGTTTCGCGTCGCTTCCGGCCACGGTCGTGCCCTTGCGCAGGCCGCGCTTCCGTTTGCTGGTCTTGCTCGTGAGTATGTGGCTCCCATACGCCTTGGTCCGCTTTATCTTCCCGGTTCCCGTAACGCGGAATCTCTTGTGAGCGGCCCGATTGGTTTTGATCTTTGGCATAGCTGTCTTCTAGCCCCCTTTTCTGTCGGAGCGAGGTCCCAGGATCATGGATATCATCTTGCCCACCTGAATCGCGTCTTTTTCGATGATGGCGATATCCGAGAACCGCGTGACGATCTGATCGAGTATCTTTCTCCCCATGTCCATGTGCTCCATCTCGCGGCCGCGGAAAATGACAGTGATCTTGACCTTGTCCTTTTCCGTGAGGAACTTCTCGGCGTTTCTCAGCTTGAACTCCAGATCGTGTTCCTCGATCTTGGGACGGATCTTTATCTCCTTGAGATGCGTTGTGTGCTGTTTCTTCCGCGACTCACGCGCCTTCTTGCTCTGCTCGTACTTGAACTTTCCGAAGTCCATTATCTTGCAGACGGGAGGACGGGAGGTCGGAGCGATCTCGACGAGATCCAGACCCTGCTCCTCGGCCATCTTGAGCGCTTCCTGGGTTTGGAGTATCCCGAGCTGCTTTCCCTCCGAGTCGATAACCCGGATCTCGGGCAGCCGGATTTGCTCGTTAATACGAACCCTCTTTTCTCTTTCCTTCTCTTTGATAAGCGCACCTCCTGGCGATAATGAAAAACGGGCAGGTATGGTCTCACCCGCCCGTAATGACCGGATCACGATGAAACCCTACCGATACATTGAAGACCGTAAGGTGAGAAGGCATGAGCCCTCTGCTTTTCACTTAGATTTTCGCCCTTAAAGATACGATTTTCGTCTGATCTCGTCAACAGTTTCGACGATGAAATCATCGATTTTTCGCGTTCCGATTCTTCCCTTCTTTTTGGAGCGAATGTCGAGAACCCCTTCGGCAACCTCCCGTTCACCGGCAACGGCCATATACGGAATCTTGAGAAGCTCTGCTTCCCTGATGCGATAGCCTATCTTCTCCTCCCTCAGATCGCCCTCCGCCCTGATGCCAGCCTCGACGAGTTTCTTGACCGCCTCGACAACGAAATCCCGCTGACCCGGCCCGATTGGAAATACACGGACCTGCACCGGCGCGAGCCATAGCGGAAATTCCCCCGCGTAATGTTCAGTAAGTGTGCCGATGAAACGCTCGAGCGAGCCGAGAAGCGCCCGATGGATCATGTACACGTACGCCTTCTGCCCCTCCGGGTTCACGTATTGCACATCGAACCTTCGCGGCAGATTGAAATCGAACTGGATCGTCGTCGCCTGCCAGCCTCGCCCGATCGCGTCGATGAGCTTCAGATCGATCTTTGGACCGTAGAAAACAGCCTCGCCGACCATCTTGTGATACGGGATACCCCTTTTCTCGATTGCCGAGAGCAGAGATGCCTCCGCTCGCTCCCATTCCTCTTCGGTCCCCGCATACTTGCCCATGTTGTCCGGATCGTGCACGCTCAACTCGACACGGTAGTTCTCGAATCCGAACGCCGCGAGAAGGCGATGCGCGAAATCGAAACAGCGATCCACCTCCTCGGTGAGCTGCTCGGGGGTGCAGAAGATGTGGGCATCGTCCTGGGTAAAACCTCGCACCCGAAGAAGCCCGTGCAGAGTGCCGGTGCGCTCGTTTCTGTACACGGTCCCCAGCTCAGCGTAGCGAACGGGCAGATCCCGGTAGCTGTGGAGCTTGCTCTTGTAAACAAGGATGTGCCCCGGGCAGTTCATCGGCTTGAGGACGAACTCCTGCTCATCCGTCTGGATTATGAACATGTTCTCGCGGTAATAATCGTAATGGCCCGACTGATGCCAGAGGGCGCTTCGCGCTATATGGGGGGTCATGATGATTTGGTATCCGTCTTTGCGATGCTCCGCTTTC
>JAQTVX010000157.1 GCA_028706585.1 Candidatus Krumholzibacteriia bacterium
AGCGGTCATTCCCGGAAGGAGCTTGCCGCTCTCGTTGGAAGCGTCCACGACGACCGTGTAGTTCACCACGTTCTGGAGCGTCGTCGGTTGGAGCCGCACCTGGCGCACCTTCCCGGTGAATTTGTCATCGGGATACGCCTGCACGGTGAACTCGACTCGCTGCTGTTCCTTGATGAGACCGATGTCGCTTTCGTCGACGTTGACCTCGATCTGCATCGACTTCAGATCCGTTGCGATGATGAAGAGGGTCGGCGCCGTGAAGCTCGCCTGGATCGTCTGCCCCGCGTCGACGTTTCGTTGAATGACGGTTCCGTCTATCGGCGACGTGATCGTCGTGTACTCGAGGTTTCTCTCGGCGCGTTTCAGGGCGGCCTCGGCCGACCGGTACGAGGCCACGGCCGCGTCGTAGTTCGTCTTGATCGCGATGAACTCCGTGGCGGAGAGATATCCCTTCTCGTACAGCGGCTTGTTCCGGTCGTATTCAGCCTGGGCCTGATCGAGCTGGGCCTGGCTCTTCAAGAGCCCGGCCCGGGCGTCGAAGACCTGCGACGCCGTGATGGTCGTATCGAGAACGGCGAGCACTTGCCCCGTTTTCACCTTGCTGTTGAAATCGACGCATATCTTATCGACGATCCCCGACACCTGCGCGCCGACCTCGACCGAGTTGACCGCGCTGAGAGTGCCCGTGCTCGAAACCGTATTCTCTATATTTCCGCGCTTCACCTCGGAGAGCTGGAAGGATGTGCCATTCTTCGTCTTCGCCATGTGGCGAATCACTGCGCCCCCTATGGCGACTGCGGCAGCGACGCATAGTATGATCAGGATTGTCTTCCTCTTCATGATACCTCTCCTCTCGAGACACATGTCGTTGAAGCCGCGCTCCAGTGATCAATCGAGAAGCGGCATCGCTCTCTCGATGGTTCCCGAATAATAAAGCACGGCAATTCCCTTTATAAGCAGATCGTAGCGTGCCTTGATGAGGTTATAGGAGCTCTGAAGGGCCGACGCCCGCGTCTGCATCAGCTCCACGAACGTCGAGGCGTTCACCTTGTACCGCTCCTCCATGCTCTTGAGCGCCTGCTCGCTGTATCTGGATTGCGCCTGCGCGACCTCAACCGCTTTCTGCGCCGTCTCACGGTCCCTGAGCGCCTGCTGGACTTCGATCTTTACCTGAAGCTCGAGCTTCTCGGCGCCCAACTGCTCCTGGCGCAGGCCTATCCTCGCCTGCGCAACGTTGTTTCTCGTCGCCATGCGATCGAAGATGGAAAACGACAGGGAAAGTCCGACGCTGGCGTTCATGTTGTTATCGAGCTGGTCGGAGAAATCGTAAGTCGCCGAGCCCCGGTAGCTCGTCCCCAGACCGGCCGAGAGAGACAGGGACGGCCAGTAGCCGGACCGGCTCGCAGTGATCTGCTTCTTCGCCGCCTCCATCTGCAGTCGCTGCGCGACCAGGTCCGCCCGTGACGACAGTGCTTCCTTCGTCGGATCGACATCGACGAAGCTCGATACGGCGGCGATCATGGCCTCCATATCGGGTGCGACGACGTCGCATTCCACCTCCGGAGCGACGGCCATTATCTGGAGCAGCTCCAGCTTGCCCAAGTCGTAATCCCGCCTTGCGCCGAGCAGGTTGGATTCCGCCTCGGCTACCGAGGCCTGCTGCTGATACAGATCGACGACCGGACGCTTGCCTGATTTGCAGTACGCATCTATTTGATCGAGCTGGCGGCGTTGCGATTCGAGATTCTCCTCGTAGACCTTGATGAGATCCTGCTCCGCCACGACGAGAAGAAACTGCTGTGCCGTCTCGAAAACAACATCCTCCCGGCTGCGGGCGTAGGCGCTCCGCTGAGCTTCGAGACGGAGCTGAGCCTGCCTTAGGCTCGCCGTTCTTTTGAATCCGGAGAACAGCTCGAGGCCGGAGGAAAGAGAGAAGCTCGTCGAACCAGAGTAGGTCCCCTCGAAGCTCTCGGTAACGTCGCTGTACTGTTTGGAGTACGAACGCGACGTTCCGGCGGAGAATCCCACACTTGGAAGAAAATCATTCCTGGTCGCAGCTACCGATATCTCCTGCGACTCGGTAAGGCTCGCAGCCTCCCGGAGAGCGATGTTGGCCTTGAGCGCAGTATCAATCGCGCCCTTGAGCGTGACCGTCATCTTCTCCGCCGCCCGCGCTGATCCCGCTGCGGCGCAGGCGCAGGGCAGAAGGGCACATACCCCGACGACAAACCATCTTTTCATCATACTCCATGCTCCTCGGAGCCGCTATCGGGCCCCGGCTCCCCGCCGTGCCGGGGTCCCCCTTCGGGCAGGGGCTCTCCTCCGGGCCAGGGAGCTCTCCCGTTCCTCATGCCGTCCCTCTTTCGCATGTCTTCCTGCATCTTCTTCAGTCCGGCGTCGAACTTGATCTGCTGCTCGGGAGTCAGAATCTCCCTTATCCGCGCTTCCATCTGTGTCGCAATCTCCCTGACCTCGGCCCTCGATCGCTGCTCGAACTCTCCGAAACGCGGCTTGAACTCCTGAGTTATACGCTCAACCTGCTCGCGCTGTTCCTTCGTGAGATCGAGATCCTCCGTCAACCTGTTCGCCAGACTCACGTGAACCCTCGGAGGTCCGCTCCGCATGATCCGACCGATGTGGCTGCGCATGAGTACTGTCGTCGCGAGCCCGCCTATGATCATCCCGACGATGAAGACGGCTACCACTCCGGACCATAGCCTCCACTTGCTTTTCGCTCCATCTCCGTTCATGGCTCATGCCCCCTTGCTGTAATTCAGATGATGAAATCTATCGGATTGTCCAGAAAACGCATCGCCATCTCCTGGTAATCGACGACGCCTGTGGACAGCACGTACGCAAGCAGGAGCAGCGCGATGAAGCAGGCAGCCGCCGAGAATCGCCACGCGAATCTGCCGAACAGGGCTTGCCCACCCCCGCTCCCCTCGCAGACCCGCAGGCCGTAGATATCCGTCATGACAGATTCCTGCCAATCGGTGCCTGGCCTCAGGTCATCGCCGGCCCGGTAGGAGAAGAACAGGTATTTCTCCACCTTATCCAGTGTCTTTTTCGGCGTTTTCATACCGCTTCTCTCCTTCTGCAATCGCCTTTTCGAGGATAGCGCGGAGCTTCTTTCTCGATCGATACGCCCGAACCTTCACGTTGACTGCGCTCCAGCCGAGGAGCTCGGCCGCCTCTTTCACCGAACGTCCCTCGATGTGCACGAGCTCGAGCACGGAGCGGTCCTCCGCCGATAGTCTGTCCATCGCCCATCCCAGCAAATCCCGCGCTTCCTGCATCGATGCCCGCTCCCCGTGCGCCCGGCTTGATTGATCGGACGTGATTCTCGCGACCAATTTCAACTGCTCTTCATTCAAGGCGCTCATCGGCTGTTCCCGCCGATTGTACTTCTCCCGCCAGTAGTCGTAGCAGGCGCGCACAGCGATCTTCGACAGCCAGGAAACAAAATCACCCTTGCGCTCATAAGTGGAAAGCGAGGTGTATGCGCGAACGAACGCGTTGTGGGCGACCTCCTCCGCGTCTCTGCGCGGCACGCGCCTGCCAACGATTCCGAATACCCGAGCATGATGTCTCTCCAATAGATACCTGAATACATCTACGTCCCCATTAACGACGCGGTGAATGATCTCCTCGTCGCTCGGATTCGCAGTCTGTTCGCGCATGTAGTATATGATGCTATCCCGATGCATGTTCTGTCCACAAATCTCGCGCTCCATCCATGGATGTCGGGAGAATAGAGCGAGAGGTTACATTGCGGCTCATGAGGTTCCTGTAACCATTCAGGCATTCGCACCGACGCTCCATTGTGAACCCCACTTCTTCCACGGAAAGGACGGTGCAAATGACAGCTCCTCGGATAATCAGATTCGCGGCGCTGGCGTCTGCGGCGGCGTTCGCCGCATCGGCTTTCGCCGGCTGCATGGAGTCGAAGGTCGACAGTACTTGGCTCAACCGCGAGGTGACCATCGATGGAAAGGCCCCGGAATGGGCCGGTCAGGAGGCATACTACGACGAGGACCAGGGCCTGAAGGTTGGATTCTTCAATGATGCTCAATACCTATACGTTTACATCTCGACTTGGCATCGTGAGACGCAGCAGCAAATCCTTATGAACGGATTCACGGTATGGTTCGACGCCAATGGCGGCAAGAAGGAGACATTCGCCGTCAACTACCCCGTTGGAAAATCGATGCCGGCGAGATCCGGCGCGGATGAGGCTGAAAGCGTCGCCTCGCAGGCCCCCCCCGGTAACCCCGGCGAGCGCTCATATGGATCCACCGGCAATAATCAGGAGATGCTCTCGAGGATGCTGAGCGAAGCGAGAAGCACATTGCAGATACTCGGAACCGGCGAGAAGGTGATCGCATCTCTGGCCGCGATCGACAGCAGCTCGAGCGATATCCAGGCGATGATCGATATCGTAAATCGCACCCTGATATACGAGCTCAAGATCCCGCTCGGGGGCTCGGAAGCCCCCTATGCAATCAATTCGCAACCAGGCAAGACCATCGGAGTAGGGCTCAAGGCCGGCAAGATGGAGATGGGCAAAATGAAACCTCCCGATGGCATGGACGGCGGCCCGGGCGGAGGCCCGCCCGGCGGCGGAGGAGGAGGATTTCCTGGTGGCGGGGGCGGCGGCGGGGGCTTTCCCGGCGGTGGCGGAGGCAGCGGCGGCTTCGGAGGCGGGATGGGTGGGCCGGGAGGGGCGCCAGGACAGGGAAGCATGGAATCAACCCTGGAGCTGTGGCTCAAGGTCAGGCTCGCTGCGGAGACATCGGCGAAATAGCCCCTCCCCGCTTCGAAGCGGGAGGGCTCGAATGCGCTGCAGCAAAGTTGAAATGCGATTACTTCAGAGCCTCTTTGCGCCCCGCGTAGAAGTCGCGGTAAAACGAAATGGAATTCCACACTTCCTGCGGGATGAGAGGTTTGCCGCGGAGAATGAAGTTCGCCATGTTGCGACCGACGCCGGGACCGAGCATGAAGCCCTGACCGCACATTCCGACCGCGAGGTAGAGCCCTTTCACTTCTTTCACATGGTCGAGGATGATGACACCGTCCGGCGTCATCGGATAGAGGCCGCGCCAGATGCGGCGGATGAGCATGTTCTTGAGGCGCGGAATGAGATCGATGAGGCGCCGCGCGATGATGGGCATGAACTCCGATGTGCTCTCGCAGTCCGTCCCGAGAATCGGCACGATCGGCGTGTAGCAGAAGATTATCTGGCCGCGATCGTTCTGCCCGAAATAGAAGTTCTTCGTCTTTCCCTCTGGGCCCGGCCGGAGATCGACGATGAGCGGATAGAATATACGTTCCATCGGAGCCGAGATGCCGGCCTCGTGGGAGTCCGGAATGACGGGGATATCGAGGCCGGCCATCTTGCCGACTTCCGTCCCACGGGCTCCGGCGGCGTTGACGACGATATCGGATAGATAGGTACCCTTTGCGGTCTTGACACCGGCGATCTTGCCGGCCTTCTTGAGGAGCCCGGTCACGGGCTCGCCGAAATGAAAC
>JAQTVX010000158.1 GCA_028706585.1 Candidatus Krumholzibacteriia bacterium
GACGGCGTCGTTTCCTACCGCTTTGAGGAGCCGTATCTTGAGAGACTCATCCATTGCGTAATGTCGAAACGCAACATGCATGCCACGATCGTCCAACCGTTTCCCCATGCGGGAGCACTCATTCGACGCGCCGAGCGCAATCGGCTATCCATTGCAATATAATGACTTGCATATGATAGTGGGGGTGCCGTGGGTGCGCCGGCCAGAATGTCCGCGACGGCCGTGGGGCGGGGGCGAAACGACCCCTGGCTAGAAAGTTGACAGAGCGGGGCAGTTCGGGCGTGCGCGCGGATAGATGAAATTGCCGCAGCGTGACGCGCGCCTTATTCCGGGTATCCTTCCGGATGAGCCTTCTTCCATATGAAGGCGTCCCTGATTATCTCATCGATCGAGGGATAGAATCTCTTCCATCCAAGCACGCGCTCAGCTTTCTCGGAGGATGCGACGAGGACCGCCGGATCTCCGGCCCGCCGATCGCCGATGCGGCGCGCGACCGCGAGCCCCGTCACTTTCTCCGCGGCGCGGATGACATCGAGAACCGAGAAACCCCGGCCGTTGCCGAGGTTCAAGACTCCCGAGTATCCTCCGATCAGCTTCTCGAGACCGAGCATGTGCGCCGTCGCGAGGTCCTTCACGTGAATGTAGTCTCGCACGCAGGTGCCATCATGCGTCGGGTAATCATCGCCGTATACGACGAGCTCGTCGCGACGACCGAGTGCGACGTCGAGAGCGAGCGGGATGAGGTGGGTCTCGGGACGGTGATCCTCGCCGTGGCGGGCCCCGGCGCCGGCCGCGTTGAAGTAGCGAAGAGACAGGGATCTGAGCCCCCACGATACGGAGCAATCGGCCAGAATTCTCTCGATCGCGAGCTTCGTGTTGCCGTAGGCGTTGAGAGGGCGCAGCGGCGCCTCTTCTCCTATCGGCGTCTCGTCGGGCTCCCCGTACACGGCGGCCGATGACGAAAAGAGAAAATACTTCACGCCCCTCTTCCTCATCGCGTCGAGAAGGGCCACGGCGCCGCCGACGTTGTTGCGGTAGTACTTGAGCGGGTCGGCGACGGATTCGGCGACCTGGGAGAAGGCTGCGAAGTGGCACACTGCATCGACGCCGCCGAGAATCGCGGCGAGCGACGGCTCGTCGAGGAGGTCAATCTCGCGAAAGCTCACGCGGGCATCGATCGCGCCTCTATGCCCGGTCGAGAGGTTGTCCACCGCGACGACCTCATGAGCGCCGTCGAGCAGGTGCTCCGTCACGACACTTCCGATGTATCCGGCTCCGCCCGTTACCAGGATCTTCATTGCGCGCGACCTCCGTATCTGGCGAGATACGCCCCAAGATGCTTCCCCGTGAGCGATTCTTCGGATTCTACGATGCTCTCCGGCGTACCACAAGCGATAACCTCACCGCCGGCTTCTCCCCCGCCCGGACCCAGATCGATGACGCGGTCCGCCCACCGGATCACCTCCATGTTGTGCTCTATGACTACAATCGTGTGGCCTGCGGCGATCAGCTCCTCCAGCACGCCGAGGAGCTTGTCGACGTCGCTCATATGCAGTCCAGTAGTCGGCTCGTCCATGATGTAGAGATTCCGCTGGCCGGCGGATTCGATTAGCTCCCGTGCGATCTTGATGCGCTGCGCCTCGCCGCCCGACAGCGTGTTCGAGGGCTGTGCGAGCTTGAGGTAGCCGAGACCGACCTTCGAGAGAATCCATAACCTCTCACCGAGCTGCGGCGCCGAATCGAAGAACATGATTGCGTCATCGACTGTCATATCGAGCGCTTCGCTGATATTCTTTCCCTTGTAGAGCACCTCGAGCGTCTCGGCATTGTACCGTTTTCCGTCGCACTCCTCGCACGGCACGAAGACGTCCGCCATGAAGTGCATTTCGACCCTTCGGAATCCCATCCCCTGGCAGCGCGGGCACCGGCCGCCAGCCCTGTTGAAACTGAAACGCCCGGCGTCGTATCCGCGCGCGCGCGCCAGCGGCTGACTCGCGTAGATCTCGCGGATGAACGAAAACGCTTTGACGTAGGTTACGGGATTCGAGCGCGGGGAGGAGCCGATCGCACTCTGGTCGACGAGAAGCACACGATCGAGCGTTCCATCGACGCGCCATCCTTTGAGCCTGAGACGGCCCGCCGCGAGCGGTGCCCTCGAGGCAACCGGGTACAGCACGTCCACGATAAGTGTGCTTTTGCCGGAGCCAGAAACGCCCGTCACGCACGTGGCGAGTCCCAGCGGAATACTCACGTCTATGTTTTTCAGATTGTGTTCAGCGACCCCTCTGAGCTCGATCGACCCGTACTGTCGGCGCTTCCCTTTCGGCCGGGTCAAGCCCGTGTGCCCCCGGAAAATCCATTCGATTGTTTTCGATTTCGGGACGTCCGCCGTTCGGGCGTCCTCTATCGTCCCGCTGAAGAGCACCTCGCCGCCGCGGCTTCCGGGGCCGGGCCCGAGATCGACGAGATGGTCGCACGCCTGAATGATCTCGGGATCATGCTCGACGACGAGAACGGTGTTGCCCAGATCCTTGAGCCGCCTGAGCACGGAGACAAGCCGTTCGTTGTCGGCTGCATGGAGCCCGATGGACGGTTCGTCGAGTATGTACAGCGCATCCACCAGATTCGCGCCGAGTGAGTTCGCGAGATTGATGCGCTGCGCCTCCCCTCCCGAGAGCGTGCGCGTTAGACGGTCGAGGGTCAGGTAACCGAGGCCCACGTCGATCATGAACCTGAGACGCCCGGTGAGCTCGGCGAATATATCCTTCGCGATAAGCCTCTCCCGCTCGGTGAACGCCGTCGCGTCGAGCGCATCGAGAATCGCGGCTGGAACCATCCGCGCAAGGTCCCTGATATTATGGTCGCCGATGCGCACATAGTACGCCCCCCGTTTGAGCCTTCCGCCCTGGCACGTGCGGCATGTCGTGAAAGCCATGTACTTCCTCGTGAAGAAACGGTGTCCCTTCTTGTAACTCTTCTCCCGCAGCTTTTCCAGAAACGGCATAACGCCGAGGAAGCGTCCTTCGCCCTCGAGCACGAGGTTCCTCGATCGTTCGGGGAGATCCATCCATGGGACGTTCACGGGGATGCGCTTCGTCCGGCAGAAGTCGAGCATCCGGTGATAGAAGTAGGCGAAGCGCTCTCGCGCCCAAGGATCGATCGCCCGCCCCTCGAGGGAGAGCTTCTTGTCCGGAATGATGAGATCTTCGGAGAACTCCATGCGGTCGCCGAAGCCGTGGCAGTCCGGGCACGCCCCGTATGGGCTGTTGAACGAGAATAGGAGCGGGCTAGGCGCCTCGAAAGACTTTCCGCACGAAGGACACCTCGGGGCATTCGTGTAACGACGCGCCGCCTCTCCTTCGAACTTAGCTACATCGACGCTTCCGGACGATTCACGGTAGGCGAGCTCGACGACCTCGGCGATCCGGGATTGATTCGCCTCGACCGCCTCAACGCGGTCGAGGAGTATTGCGATCTCCGCGCCGGAGCTCCCCTCGGGAGAGTATTCATCTATTCTGATGACCCTGTCCTCGGCAAGAATCCTCGTGTATCCTCTCGACAAGAGATACCCACGCTTCGTTTTCCATTCGGCGGCACCCAGGCGTCCGAGCGGAACAACCAGGTTGAGCCTTTTGCCGGAGAAGAGGCGGACGATCTCCTGCGCCGCGTCGCTCGGCGTGTAGGCGCGCACCTCGTCGCCGCAGTCGGGGCAGAACGTTCTGCCGACGCGCGCAAACAGGAGCCGAAGATAGTCGTAGATCTCCGTCGCCGTGCCGACCGTCGATCGCGCGCTCGTTACGGTGTTCTTCTGTCTGATCGCAATGGTTGGACTGATGCCGGCGATGTCGTCGACGTCGGGACGCTCGAGCTTCTCGATGAACTGCCGCGCGTAGGTCGAGAGCGATTCTATATAGCGCCTCTGGCCCTCGGCAAAGATCGTATCGAAGGCGAGCGAGGATTTGCCCGAGCCCGAAACCCCGGTTATGACGATGACCGCGCGTCTCGGGAGCTCGAGATCGATGTTTTTGAGGTTATGTTGGCGCGCTCCACGGATGACGATCGTGCCCATATCGGCGCTATTCCCCCTGCATAAGGGCAAATGTTCATTGTATCAGGGTATCCGGCGGGCTGCAACAGGGCATTTGCGCGTGGATACGTTGCATGTGGCTTCTTGCCTCCGGGCGCGATTTCGCTTACCATGGGCTCGAGGCCGCACAGAGGAAAGCGAGTGAATCATGGCACCACGGAACAGCGCTACCGCCAGAGAGATTGCCGCGCTGCGTAAGACGCTCCGTACTCTTCGGAAACCGGGCGGCTGCCCCTGGGACCGCGAGCAGGATCTCGACGACATGATCTCCTACCTCATCGAGGAATCTTACGAGCTGCTTCAGGCGGAGAAGGCGAAAGACTCCAGCGCCATCGAGGAAGAGCTCGGGGACGTTTTCTTCATCCTCATCTTCATTCACGAACTTATGCTCGAGAGGCGATCGACACCGCTTTCGAAGATCGTCTCGCGCGTTCACCGGAAAATCATCAACCGCCATCCGCACGTTTTCGGATCGACGAAGGCCGCCAATTCCGGGGAAAGCCTCGCCGAATGGGAACGGATCAAGCGGTCGGAAAAGCGCAAGCGCGCGACATCCCGCGTCCTCGAAGGCGTCCCCGACAAGCTACCTCCGCTCCGTCGCGCCATGGCGGTCCAGAGGAAGGCGGCGGGGGTCGGGTTCGACTGGCCCGACCACGGCGGGATCCTCGACAAGCTCCAAGAGGAAATCGGGGAGCTCAAGCGGGAGATCCGCCGCGGCAAGCGGGCGCGAATCAAGGACGAGATCGGCGATATCCTCTTCACAGTCGTGAATCTGGCCCGCCGTCTCAAGGTCGATCCGGAGAGCGTCCTCGAGGGCACGACGGCCAAGTTCATCACGCGATTCGGCGAAGTCGAAAGGCAGGCGAAACACAACGGCAGGGATCTCTCCTCGATGAGCCTCGAGGAGATGGAAAAGCTCTGGCAAGAGAGCAAGCGAAAGAAGTAATCCGGGGCTCTCGATCGCTCCAGTTCACATATCGGCGTTCATGAAACAATGATCTCACGGGAGCTTGTGTACCTCGATTCGCCGGTTTTCGGCGCGTCCCTGGGGGGTGTCGTTCGAAGAGATCGGATTTGCCTTTCCGTAACCCCTTGTGACTATGCGTCCGGCGTTTATGCCTGCGCCGACCAGGTATTGTTTCACGGACTCGGCGCGGCGTCTGGAAAGCTCCTCGTTGTACTCATCTCTTCCGACGTTGTCCGTATAACCGGCTATCTCGATCTTCGCATCGGGGTACGCCACGAGCGATTTCACGATCCGGTCCAGAATCGAGTACGAATCGGCAGCTAGCGCGGCGGAGCCGCTCTCGAAGTTCACGCCGCGAAGTATGAAGCTCTCTTCGATCGGGCGCTCGTCCGGACAGCCATCCTCATCCATATAGCCATTGTAGGTTTCCGGCTCGCTGGGGCATGTATCGAGGCTGTCCCGTATCC